>NZ_NFKK01000049.1:0-960 GCF_002160355.1 Butyricicoccus pullicaecorum | reverse complement strand
CCAGATAGGTGGACTGGATGGGCTCGTCGCCAAAACGCAGGTGCGACTGGGTCAGACCGCCCGACTTCATGGAGTCGTAAGAGAAGTATGCCTGTGCGTACTTGTTTGCGGTCAGGCCGATGGTGGTGATGGCGTTCTTGTTTGCGCCAACCGTACCATCGCCGCCCAAACCCCACAGCTTGCACGATACCTGGCCCGGATGTGCCATCTCAACCTCGGTGTAGTCGAGCGAGGTATGGGTTACGTCGTCGTTGATACCGATGGTGAAGTTGTTCTTGGGCTTGTCCTGTGCGAGGTTGTCATAAACTGCAACCAGCTGACCGGGCGTGGTGTCCTTGGAGGACAGACCGTAACGGCCGCCGACGATCTGGATGTCGGTTCTGCCAGCCTGATTGAGTGCGGTGCATACGTCGAGGTATACCGGCTCACCAACCGAACCAACTTCCTTGGAGCGATCGAGAACGGCGATCTTCTTACAGGTTGCCGGGATGGCATCCGAGAAGTGCTTGACCGAGAACGGACGGTACAGGTGAATCTGCACCATACCAACCTTGCGGCCGTTCTGGTTGAGGTAGTTTACGGTCTCCTTGAGTGCCTCGGAAGCCGAGCACATCACAACGATGACTTCCTCTGCGTCCGGTGCACCGTAGTAGTTAAACAGCTTGTAATCACGGCCGGTCAGCTTGTTGATCTCGTCCATGTAGTGCTGAACAGTCTCCGGAACGGTTGCGCTCTTGACGTTCGCGCCTTCCTTACACTGGAAGTAGATGTCCGGGTTTACGTTGTTGCCGCGGTTGGTCGGATGCTCGGGGTTGAGCGCCTGTGCACGGAATGCCTTGAGGGCATCGTAGTCGACCAGGCCGCGCAGATCCTCATAGTCGAGGGTCTCGATGCGCTGCATCTCGTGCGAGGTGCGGAAGCCGTCGAAGCAGTGCATGAATGCGTACTTTTCATGGATGG
>NZ_NFKK01000048.1:0-984 GCF_002160355.1 Butyricicoccus pullicaecorum | reverse complement strand
CATCGGTGACAGGTGGTGCATGGTTGTCGTCAGCTCGTGTCGTGAGATGTTGGGTTAAGTCCCGCAACGAGCGCAACCCTTACGGTTAGTTGCTACGCAAGAGCACTCTAGCCGGACTGCCGTTGACAAAACGGAGGAAGGTGGGGACGACGTCAAATCATCATGCCCCTTATGACTTGGGCTACACACGTACTACAATGGCAGTCATACAGAGGGAAGCAAAACCGCGAGGTGGAGCAAATCCCTAAAAGCTGTCCCAGTTCAGATTGCAGGCTGCAACTCGCCTGCATGAAGTCGGAATTGCTAGTAATCGCGGATCAGCATGCCGCGGTGAATACGTTCCCGGGCCTTGTACACACCGCCCGTCACACCATGAGAGCCGGTAATACCCGAAGTCCGTAGTCTAACCGCAAGGAGGACGCGGCCGAAGGTAGGACTGGTAATTAGGGTGAAGTCGTAACAAGGTAGCCGTATCGGAAGGTGCGGCTGGATCACCTCCTTTCTAAGGAGACATGAGTTTTGAAAGATAAACTCAGAGTCTTAGGTCAATCAGGATCGTTAGCAAATCGTTGTTTAATTTAGAAGGCACAAGCTTTCTAAAAAGATGTACCTTCAAAAATGGTGAAAAGAGAGACGGAATTACTTCCGAGCCCTGTTCAAAACGGGGGTGTAGCTCAGCTGGGAGAGCACCTGCCTTGCAAGCAGGGGGTCAGGAGTTCGATTCTCCTCATCTCCACCACTTTCTTTCTTTTGAAAAAGAAAGAAAGCAAAGAAAACTTCAGTGTCGCCTGCGGGCGGGACGAGAGTTTGGGCGGAGGTAATTTCCAACGACCAACGCCTTAATTGACATGGGCTTGTAGCTCAGGTGGTTAGAGCGTACGCCTGATAAGCGTAAGGTCGGAGGTTCGAGTCCTCTCAAGCCCACCACTTGTACCTTGAAAACTGAACAATAACGAAAGCAAAGCAACAATAGAGGAAATGTTA
>NZ_NFKK01000047.1:0-1022 GCF_002160355.1 Butyricicoccus pullicaecorum | reverse complement strand
CTCGAAAGTGACATAGCAGCTGCCGCCGAACCAGGCAAGGTAGATGTACTTAGCCGCCCGCTGCATCGCCGCCTCCTAACTTGCTGAGCACCGCCTGCATCTGCTCCTGTGCCTCAACCATGAGCGCGTTGTACTGCTCCAAATAGGTGCCCGTCAGCTCCTGCCCATAGGTGACGGCCTTAGCCGCCTCCGGGTCCAGCGTCAGCACATACTGCTTGAGCTGGTTATGGTAGGTCAGCTGGCTGGTCTTGTACATGGACAGCGTAGAGTAGATCGCTACGATGTCCGCGACCGGATAAGTCTTGCAAGGCGCGTCGTTGGCGTGGTAGATGTAGCCGGTCGCACCAGCCAAACAGGCAGTAAACATTTCGCTCACGTTTGCCTGATCGGCTACCGTGTATGTAAACGATTCCCGGCTGCCGCTGGGCAGATCGACTGCCGTACCCGCGTCGATCGCAGCGCTGCAAGCGTCGGCAAGCTCCTCCAGCTTGGTCTTGTCCTGCTCGCCCGGTTTGGGTCGGGTCTGTTTCGTCTTATCATACCATAACGCCATTACTGAAAACCTCCTTGGATGGATACGATATTTCCGTCCTCGCCGCTCTCACCGCGTTCGACAGTCACCCTAAAATTAAACGCCCATCCTGCGCTTTGGCTCTTGTTCTCGAACACATAATTACGACCAGCCTTAACATCGGCGGTCGCGTCCTCCCAGACCGGTTCGGGGTCGTTGCCGTTGTTGGTCAGCTCGATGAGCTGGGTTGCGTCTGCCGGGATTTTGCCGGTGATGGCCAGCACGGCGACCGTGATCTGTTCCTCGACCGCCAGCGGCTCGGAAAGTGTAATGACCGCCCGATGTACGGCCTTGGTAAAGGTCAGCTGGAGTGTAGAGGACTTGCCCGCCGAGTCTGTGGCCACGATCTGCACGGTCTGTGCGCCGTTGAGAATCTTCTGGAAATACTCGTCGGTAATTTCAAAGGTGGCTTGCTCGCCCAATGTCGCCGTATAGGTGCGCTTGACCAGAT
>NZ_NFKK01000046.1:0-1022 GCF_002160355.1 Butyricicoccus pullicaecorum | reverse complement strand
CTCGAAAGTGACATAGCAGCTGCCGCCGAACCAGGCAAGGTAGATGTACTTAGCCGCCCGCTGCATCGCCGCCTCCTAACTTGCTGAGCACCGCCTGCATCTGCTCCTGCGCCTCAGCCATGAGCGCGTTGTACTGCTCCAAATAGGTACCCGTCAGCTCCTGCCCATAGGTGACGGCCTCGACCACTTCCGGATCATCCAGCGTCAGCACATACTGCTTGAGCTGGTTATGGTATGTCAGCTGGCTGGTCTTGTACATGGACAGCGTAGAGTAGATCGCTACGATGTCCGCGACCGGATAGGTCTTGCAGGGGCCGTTATTGGCGTGGTAGATGTAGCCGGTCGCACCAGCCAGACAGGCGGTAAACATCTCCGAGACGTTCGCCTGGTCAGCCACGGTGTAGGTAAACGATTCCCGGCTGCCGCTGGGCAGATCGACTGCCGTACCTTCGTCAATCGCAGCATTGCAAGCCTCGGAAAGCTCTTCGAGCTTAGTCTTTTCGTCGATTAACATAGACGGCCTGGTCTGTGTTTGGGGAAAGTGAAGTGCCATTACTGAAAACCTCCTTGGATGGATACGATGTTGCCGTCCTCTCCGCTCGCACCGCGTTCGACGGTCACCCTAAAATTGAATGCCCATCCTGCACTTTGGCTCTTATTCTTGAACACATAATTGCGACCAGCCTTAACGTCGGCTGTCGCGTCCTCCCAGACTGGTTCGGCATCGTTGCCGTTGTTGGTCAGCTCGACGAGCTGGGTTGCGTCTGCCGGGATTTTGCCGGTGATGGCCAGCACGGCGACCGTGATCTGTTCCTCGACCGCCAGCGGCTCGGAAAGCGTAATGACCGTCTTGTGTACAGCCTTGGTAAAGGTCAAGGACAACGTGGACGACTTGCCCGCCGAGTCAGTTGCTACGATCTGCACGGTCTGTGCGCCGTTGAGAATCTTCTGGAAATACTCGTCGGTAATTTCAAAGGTGGCTTGCTCGCCCAATGTCGCCGTATAGGTGCGCTTGACCAGAT
>NZ_NFKK01000044.1:0-1442 GCF_002160355.1 Butyricicoccus pullicaecorum | reverse complement strand
TGCCGCAAGTCGGACATGCTTCTACGCTCGAATCGTCGTCAGGATAAATGCTCATCGGCGTGTTGCGGCGCAAAATGTCGCCCTCACGGTCGGCCTGCACCAGCTCGCGTAAACGGTCGAGTCCGCCAAGCGCATCCACCTCTCGCAAAGCATCCTTTGCCATGTCAACAGCCATCCGTAAGCTCGGAGCGTCCAGCACACACAATACATCCAACCGGTCAATCGCATCTCGGATGGTCATAAATCAGTCCTCCTTACTCATCTGGAACAATCTGCAAAAAGGTCTAAGCCGCGATGGTTTAACCCGTTTGCATTTTGCTTTGCACACATAGATAAT
Organism: Butyricicoccus pullicaecorum; assembly: GCF_002160355.1. Lineage (NCBI taxonomy): Bacteria > Bacillati > Bacillota > Clostridia > Eubacteriales > Butyricicoccaceae > Butyricicoccus > Butyricicoccus pullicaecorum. The sequence goes on along the minus strand of NZ_NFKK01000044.1, from coordinate 1,105 downwards.
ATCGGCCGAACAGTACCCAGACTGAACACAATGTATACACCATGCACATTTATGGTATGTATTTCGCCATTCCTGTACGGTCATAGTGTCATACCTCTTTTGCACCTTTCCATCTCCAATTAGACCCATCAGTACAATCACTGCAAAAGCTGCGTGCAGTCCGATATAGGCAATACATACACTCGGCGCAGCTTTCGATCGCGCAGCCTCTCAAATCACTTATCAGCTCATCTTGTTCTTGTTTGAGTTTTTCAACCAAAGCCTCATATTTAGGAACCAGCTTATCTTGATATACTCTTACAAGGTGCATGCTACGCTCATAGCAGTCCTGTTCATACTCGATACGCGCCCTCTGGTCTTTGATCGTATTAGCGCAGGCTGTTAAAAACTCTGCGCTGGCACAGTCGCCAGCGATCGCGTACTCCTTCGCATTGCGGCCCAGCCGCTCGATCAGCTCATCTACATTTCCAATTTCAGACATTTTATCGCCCTCCATTAAACGCTGGACACTCGAGCACAATATAGCTCTCGGTATAATAGCTGCCGTGCGGGACTGCGTTTTTGCAGTCCCAGCACAGCGTGTCAATCCTCTCAGAACGGCACATCGCTGTCATCCTCCAGCGCTGTAAAATCATCCGCGCCCAGCGCATCCGGGTCCACCGGCGGACGCTCATACACCAGATCGTCACCGCGCGCACCGGCTCTGGCCTTCTTGGTCTCGCCGAAGGTAATCTCATCAACCTGCACACCTACCGATACCCGCTTGTTGCCGTTCCGATCCTCCCAGTGACGGGTCTGGATGCGACCGACGACAATGGCCATCATGCCCTTGGCAAACCATTTCTGCACGAACTCGGCCGAGCTGCCCCACGCAGCGCAGTCAATGAAATCGGCCTCACGCTCGCCATTTGCATTTTTGCGGCCACGGTCAACCGCCAGCGTAAAGTTTGCAACCTTGCGGTCGCCGATGTACTTACGTTCCGGGTCGCACACGAGGCGACCCATCAAAATTACCTTGTTAAGCATGCGTCAACTCTCCTCTGAGCTTGTAGATATTTTTGTTCATAGCGTGCAGCCTGTGCTTGTTCACGTTTGATCTGTTCCG
>NZ_NFKK01000043.1:0-1496 GCF_002160355.1 Butyricicoccus pullicaecorum | reverse complement strand
AGATTTCTACACACACAGACAGAATGTATGAACATTGGAAGGGATACGAAATTGACTTTTCCGGCATCGGGAAAACCGTATTCCTGAGCCGTGAAGATGCCGAAAAGGCCCTGGAATAAATGGAGGATAACATGAGATTGATTGATGCTGATGCCCTGAGCAAATCCATCAAAGACGGCGACGGGACTCCTATTCAGAAGTTTTTTGCAGATGTTTGCGTTGCGGGCGCACCGACGGTTGATGCTGCGCCAGTGGTGCATGGTCTGTGGTTGCCAGAACACCACAAAGACAAGGTATCTCAGACAGAATATCATAGCTATATCTGGTATCATTGCTCTGAGTGTGGCCGGAGATTGATTGGTTGCAGAAATCCACAGGAGGCACCGTACTGTCATTGCGGCGCAAAGATGGATTTGAGAGGAGAGGACAACGATGGCTCAGAAAAAGCGTAAAAAAACCTGCTGCACAGCAAACAGTGTGCCGCTGGCCGGGATCGCATGCTCCGTGGGGGCAGTGCAGCAGGCTGCGCACGATAAGGCACTGATCGAAATGGAGAGATAGAATGTATTATTTAGAATTTATACTTTTGGATGGAAGTAAAGAAAAATTTGAACATTATCCATTTGATGACAAAAAAGATGCTATCAATTTTGCTCAAACTCTGATGAGGCATGGAACCATAACCGCAGAGAATGAGGTGATAAACGTTTCAAATATTGTTAAAATCTGCGTGAGGGAGGTAAGAGGATGATATACATGAAGAATTATGTGGAATACTTAGCAGATACCGAACTGAAACGAGCTAACGGATTACACCCGGCGTTTGCTTCGGCGCATGAGGGATGGGCGGTGCTGCTTGAGGAAATTCGTGAGCTGTCCAGCGAGACGCACGCCATCAAGGACATGCACCAGCTGGCGTTTGCCGATGTTATGCAGGACAGATCGGCGTGTGATGGCATTGCCTGTGTCTACGAGACCGCGATCCGCGCCGCATGCGAGGCAATTCAGGTCGCAGCCATGGCCAAGAAGTACATCGCAATGGAGGAGGGGCAGCATGAGCAAGCATTACGGTAAGCATCTGTCCTGCACGGTATCACCGCAGACCCTGTGGCATCTGCGCCGTCTGGCACGCATGAGCGGCTACGGCGATCAGCTTGGGCGCGTGGTGGATAAGCTGACACGGGAAAAGGTTCTGGAACTCAAACCGAAACGAGGTTATTATGATGAGTGCACAGGGCGTTTTCGAGATTGACCCATACATCAGAGATCGGCTGAAACATTTTGCAATGCAAGGGTGTTTTCTGCGATAATATCACTAAATTCCCGAGTCTGATTTTGTGCATATAAAACGAATGTTCGCCCTTTGCTTGACAAGATTCGGAAAAAAGGCTATATTAAATAACAGAAAGAAGGAATCACCCCAACACCGAGTTGGGCAAGAATAAAATAAGGCACTGTGCGGGGCTGAGCCCCGCATTTTTATACCCTTTTGCAGA
>NZ_NFKK01000042.1:0-1533 GCF_002160355.1 Butyricicoccus pullicaecorum | reverse complement strand
CGGAACAGATCAAACGTGAACAAGCACAGGCTGCACGCTATGAACAAAAATATCTACAAGCTCAGAGGAGAGTTGACGCATGCTTAACAAGGTAATTTTGATGGGTCGCTTTGCACGCGACCCGGAATGTAAGTACATCGGCGACCGCAAGGTTGCAAACTTTACGCTGGCGGTTGACCGTGGCCGCAAAAATGCAAATGGCGAGCGTGAGGCCGATTTCATTGACTGCGCTGCGTGGGGCAGCTCGGCCGAGTTCGTGCAGAAATGGTTTGCCAAGGGCATGATGGCTATTGTAGTCGGTCGCATCCAGACCCGTCACTGGGAGGATCGGAACGGTAACAAGCGGGTATCGGTCGGCGTGCAGGTCGACGAGATTACGTTCGGCGAGACCAAGAAGGCCCGCGATCATGCGCACGGTAGCGATCCGGTGCCGGAGCTGCCGCCGGTCGATCCGGATGCGCTGGGTGCGGATGACTTTGCACCGTTGGATGACAGCGATGTGCCGTTCTGAGAGGATTGACACGCTGTGCTGGGACTGCAAAAACGCAGTCCCGCACGGCAGTTATGGGTGTAGCTGGTCGCGGCGTTTTGCCCCTGTCTCAGGGTGGAAAGCTGCACGACGAGACGTTAAGGTTTCCAGCAACGGACGCAGTTATTATACCGAGAGCTATATTGTTTTCGAGTGTCCAGAGTTTAATGGAGGGCCATACAATGTCGGAAAATGAAAATGTAGATGAGCTGATCGAGCGGCTGGGACGCAATGCGAAAGAGTACGCGATCGCTGGCGACTGTGCCAGCGCAGAGTTTTTAACAGCCTGCGCTAATACAATTAAAGACCAGAGGGCGCGTATCGAGTATGAACAGGACTGCTATGAGCGTAGCATGCACCTTGTAAGAGTATATCAAGATAAGCTGGTTCCTAAATATGAGGCTTTGGTTGAAAAACTCAGACACGAACAAGATGCGCTGATAAGTGATTTGAGAGGCTGCGCGATCGAAAGCTGCGCCGAGTGTATGTATTGCCTATATCAGACGGCACCCAGCTTTTGCAGTGATTGTACTGATGGGTCTAATTGGAGGTGGAAAGGTGAAAAAGAGGCATGACACTATGACCGTACAGGAATGGCGAAATACACACCATAAATGCGCATGGTGTGTACATTGTGTTCAGTCTGGGTACTGTTCGGCCGATATTATCTATGTGTGCAAAGCAAAATGCAAACGGGTTAAGCCATCGCGACTTAGACCTTTTTGCAGATTATTTCAGATGAGTAAGGAGGACTGATTATAACATGACCATCCGGGATGCGATTGACCAGTTGGAGGTATTGTGTGTGCTGGACGCTCCGAGTTTACGGACGGCGGTTGACATGGCCAAGGATGCCTTGCGAGAGGCAGATAAGCTTGGAGGCCTCGACCGTTTGCGCGAGCTGGTGCAGGCCGACCGTGAGGGCGACATTTTGCGCCGCAACACGCCGATGAGCATTTATCCTGACGACGATTCGAGCGTAGAAGCATGTCCGACTTGCGGCA
>NZ_NFKK01000041.1:0-1616 GCF_002160355.1 Butyricicoccus pullicaecorum | reverse complement strand
TGTTGGAGCCGGGAGATCGCGACCATATTTTGTCGGGAGTATTTAACCAATTTTTGTCGGCGAACCCCAGAGCTAGTAGAATAAACAAAAAGAGAGACAACAACCCAGCACTCATAGATTAGTTATTCTTTCGTTACTGCCGGCTCAACTGTAGGTACCCTGCCAGTTTGCAGTGAGACGGTTTCCAGTTTCTTTCCGCGGAAACTTTCACCACGCAGCTTAAACACAGTGGCATCGTCAAAGATGCGGTCCAGCGTACACAGCAGTGTAGCGTCTTCCTCGAAATCCTCACGCCAGAGAGCCGGATTCTTGTTGCTGGTGAAGATCATATTGAAACTGCCTTCCTTGTTGTAGCGCCGGTCAATCAGGTCAAAGAACAGCCTGGTATTCTCCTTGTCAAAGGCACAGTGGCCAATCTCGTCAATAATCAGGCAAGAAGGGCGCACAAGACCATTTAGGCAGGAATCAGTCTTTCCGGAACGTCGGGCTGCTGTGAATCTGTCACGGAGTTCAGATGCCTTAATGAAATAGGTTTTCAACCCGTGCTGGCAGCAGGCGTATCCGAAAGCCTGAGCCAAATGCGTTTTACCTGTGCCTGCCGGGCCAATAAAGGCCAGGTTGCGGTGAGTGTAGATAGCGTTCAAGGAGGACAAAACCTTCAGGCGTTCCACATCTTTCCCTTTGAGCAACGAAAAGTCAAAATTCTCAAAGGTCTTGGGTGCTTTTGTAGGTAGACGACTCATCTTCAATAAGGTCTGAATGGTGGTCTGCTGTTTCTTTTCGCTGAGATAGCCGAGCAGCATCTGTACAGCCTCCATTCCAGCTTCCGAGAATTCCCGGTCTTCTGCGAACAGCGCGAATTCCTCAGCGGAAAGATCCAGCTTCAAAACAGAAGCAGAGGACGCCACCTGCTCAAAGATTGTTTCCTTCATACCTGGTCCTCCTTGTCAAAATCGAATTTGGCAAAGGAGAGATCCTGAGAGGGTTTTGGCAACTGAAAGATCTGCGTTTGTACAGGCGCTGTGGGAAATTCTTCTGGCTGTGGCAAGGATTCGTACTGTCCTTCACAGAAACTGTCGGTTCGGCTCCAGGTAACGGTATGTGTAACCAGCAGTACCTTCAGATCAGCAGAATAGATGCGCAATAAATCACCGCTGCGCTCTACTCTCGCTGTTGCGCCGGGATAGCTGTAGGGTACACCGAAACGCCTGCCTTCGTAATTTACAAAGCCATCAAAGGAAATCTTTCTTTCTGGACAGAGATAGAATCGGACAGAATCCTCCGGCACCATACGCAACTGTTCTCCGCATACAGTTTCGTGAATCTTTTGAGGCGCACCATCCACAGTACGGCGGTATGTTCCGTTCTGTTTGTTGCACCATTCCAGCGCCTGCCAATTCAGGTCTGTAAGATCGCAGAATACTCGGTCAGCCAGGAAATTGTCTTTCACAAAGCGAACCAACCGCTCCACCTTGCCCTTGGTAAATGGGTGCCGTGGCTTGCAAAATTTTGTCTCGAAGGCCAAGGCTTGCATAAAGGTTTCATAGTCTTTCTGCCAGACTGGATGTCCCTCCAGATCCCGGTGCAGCACGACACTCTTCATATTGTCCGTTAAC
>NZ_NFKK01000040.1:0-1790 GCF_002160355.1 Butyricicoccus pullicaecorum | reverse complement strand
TCTGCAAAAGGGTATAAAAATGCGGGGCTCAGCCCCGCACAGTGCCTTATTTTATTCTTGCCCAACTCGGTGTTGGGGTGATTCCTTCTTTCTGTTATTTAATATAGCCGTTTTTCCGAATCTTGTCAAGCAAAGGGCGAACATTCGTTTTATGTGCACAAAATCAGGCTTGGAAATTTAGTGATATTATCGCAGAAAACACCCTTGCATTGCAAAGTGTTTCAGCTGATCGGCAGAGAGCCGCAGGCCATAATGCCGCAGCTCCACCGACATTTCCTGGTATGTAAATACCTTTTGCTTTATCAGAAACAGTATACTCTGCCGAATCACCTGCTCAGGTGAATGCATAAGCGTATCAATTTCCTGTCCATCTTCCCAAGTCACATATTTTCTGAGAAATCGGATCAGCCGATCTCTGATGTATGGGTCAATCTCGAAAATGCCCTGTGCACTCATCATAATAACCTCGTTTCGGTTTGAGTTCCAGAACCTTTTCGCGGGTCAGCTTATCCACCACGCGCCCGATCTGATCGCCGTAGCCGCTCATGCGTGCCAAACGGCGCAGATGCCATAGGGTCTGCGGGGATACCGTGCAGGACAGATGCTTACCGTAATGCTTGCTCATGCTGCCCCTCCTCCATTGCGATGTACTTCTTGGCCATGGCTGCGACCTGAATTGCCTCGCATGCGGCGCGGATCGCGGTTTCATAGACACAGGCAATGCCATCGCGCGCCGATCTGTCCTGCATAACATCGGCAAACGCCAGCTGGTGCATGTCCTCGATGGCGTGCGTCTCGCTGGACAGCTCACGAATTTCCTCAAGCAGCACCGCCCATCCCTCATGTGCTGAGGCAAATGCCGGGTGAAGCTCGTTTGCACGGTTCAGCTCAGCGGCGGCCAAGTATTCCACATAGTTTTTCATGTAAGTCATTCGTCATCATCCTCTCGCAAATCCATCCTCGCCCCACAAAAGCAGTATGTTGCCTCTCGTGGGTCTCGAAATCTAAGCAATTTCCTACCACACCGAGAGCAATGATACAGCAGTACCCGATCTCTGTGGTATTCTGGCACCCACCGTGCGTGCACTACTGGTGCAGAGTCGGCGGGCGGCGTATAAACAGCTTCCTTGATTCCCAAGCCGATAATAAGCAAACTTCCCTCCTGTTCAGCTTGAACCATCTGGCGCAGGCGGTCGAGGTCGTAATTATCTCCCAGCACATCCTCCAGCAGTTTGAGCCGCTCCCATGTCTGCCGCTGGCTGCAAATCCCGTGCGGGCAATCCTCATGGGCAGCTTTGCACATTGCAATATCGCAAAAAAGTCCATCGAATGTAATACGTTTCATAAAGCCCTTCCTTGATAATGACCGAACACATATACACATTTAGAGAGATACAGTGCGAGATCCACGCAATCTGATGTATCGGTGAAATCCACCAGACCATACTCCCAACAGCGCGCTATAAAATCTCGATCTACGAAGATAAGTCCCTGTGTCACAACATGATGATGCACCTCTGTGCCATCACGCAGCACATCACAGGTCGCAATCCATGGTATATCTCGATTACATCCTGCGCGCTGAATAAAATCCGTTACACGCTGTCTCATTTCGTTGATACACCGGATAGACTCTGGATCTCGATAGGTCAGCGTAATCAATGCCGGATCGGGCGAAACGCTATCCAGCGCAGCGCGAATCTTTCTAATAGCATGTTTGGAATACTCATGCATTTTCGTTTTCCTCTTCCGGCCGCGTGCAAATCCGGTCATAAAAATCATTTGTCCAA
>NZ_NFKK01000004.1:0-257970 GCF_002160355.1 Butyricicoccus pullicaecorum | reverse complement strand
TGTTTAATTTACAAGGTACAAAAAATCTTTGCCTTCAGCGATTTTTTGTACCGCGTGTCAATTTCATCAGGAAATTGACCAAGGTACCAACCGCTAAAGTTTTTTAAGCAGCTCTCTTGTAAGAGTGCTTATTTATTTTACCAGACTCATTTCTGTTTGTCAAGCTCTTTTTTAACTTTTTTCGAAGTTTTTCGTGCTCCGAATCGCTAAATCTGAACTTTTCCAAACTTTTCGTCCGGTTTCGCTGCCCGTGTGGTCAGCTTATTTATAGTACCACAGCGAAGAGCCTCTGTCAATAAGTTTTTTCATTTTTTTGAATCTTATTCAAAAAAACTTTGTAACTTATCAGATTTTCTTCGTGGCATGCCGTCCTCAAACAGACAGCTTAAATATAATACCACCAGCTTTTCCCAAAGTCAACGGTTTTCTCGTGATTTTCCGAAAAATTTCGGGCAGGCCGTCCATGAGACAGTCTGCCCGGTTTTCCATCAAATATACACGGTGCTATGGCTGGTAAAGAAATACAGCGCACGGCCTAAAACCGGCTTGTCGAAAATCTTCTCGACCGCGGTCTGGTACGCATCCAGCTGGGGCCGATACTGCTCGGCGCGCTCGAGCGCTCCCTTTTTGGTCACGCGGTCGGTCTTGAAGTCCACGATCAGGAAGCCGTCCGCCGTCTCGGTCATGCAGTCCACGACACCTTGCAGCAGCACTTCCTCCTCCGTCCCCGCGGCTTCCGGGTAATAGTCCGCCGCCGGAACGGTGACCGAAAACTTAAACTCGCGCCGCAGCTCGCCCATCTGCATATGCTTCTGATAAAGATCAGACTGGAAAAATGCCTCGATGCGCTCGGGTTCGACCGCGTCGGCCTGCTCGGGTGACAGAATCGCCCGCTCGCGCAGGCGTGCGATCTCCTCCCGCACCCGTCCGTCGGCGCACACGTCAAAATCGCAGAACTGCATAAACAGATGATGCGCCGTGCCGCGCTCGGCCGGGGTCAGACCGCGTACCTGCTGCTCAAAGTCCGGTCTGCGCAGCGCCGGTGCCGGCCGAACCGGTCGGGTGTCCTCGGCAGCTTCGACCGACTTATAATCGGTCTTGCGTCCGGTCGCGGTCAGCTTGGCCGGGATATCGGCCAGTGCTGCATCGGGATAATTGAGCGCAGGCGGCACGGCAGGCAGATCGGCAAAGGCCACCGGTTCGGCGGTCTGCGACTGCCAGCCAGTCAGCTCGCCCGGCTTCTTATAATAGAAAGCGATCTCATCCGGCGCTTTGCCGTCCATCTCTACAATGCGTCCGGTCACGCCGCGCACCGCGCCCGCCTTGGGATGGCGCAGCAGCGGCGCCAAAATCCAGGACATCGGTGTGTGTACGCTGCCCATCGCGTAGGGCGGCAGGCTGTCCAGCGCAGCAAAGCGTGCCAATCGGTCGAGCTGGGTGGCAAACTGTGCCGACGCGCAGGTAATGATGAGTTTTTCTTTGGGGCGCGTCAGCGCAACATATAAGACGCGCAGTTCCTCGCTCACCGCCTGCTGCCGCATTCTGGCCGTGACCGCCTGCCGCTCCAAGGTATCATAGCGCACGCCGCGCGTCAGATCGCGGCACTTCGCGCCGAAGCCCAGCGACGGATGCACGAGCACGGGCGCGGTCAGGTCGCGCTCGTTGAAGCGCTTGGCAGTGTCCGCGAGCACAACGACCGGGAATTCCAGCCCCTTGGACTTATGGATGGACATGATGCGCACCGCGCCCTCGCCGCCCTCGGCGCGAACGGTCTCGAAATCATCCCCGTTTTCCTCCATCGAGCGCAGCAGACGCACAAAGCGGAACAGGCCGCGTGTGCCCGACTGCTCAAATCCGCGTGCCCGCTCGAAGAAGGACAGCAGATTGCGCTGACGCTGCGCACCGCCCGGCATCGCACCGAACAGGCCGAGCGCACCGGTCTGGTCGTAGATGCGCCAGAGCAGCTGGTAGACCGGCAAATCGCAGGACAGCGCGCGCAGTTCGTCCAGCTCGCGCAGGAAAGTCTGTACCTTGGGCGACTCGCTCAGGCGTGCGGCCTCGTAAAAGCTGATTTTGCGACCCAGCAGTCGGATTTCGGCCAGCTCATCCTCGGAAAAGTCGTAGAGCGGCGAGCGCATCACACCGATGAGCTGCACATCCTGTCTGGGGTTGTCGATGACCGACAACAGCGACACGATGGTGCCGACTTCGGTGGTCTGCATGAGTCCTGCGCTCTCCTCGGTCTGTGCCGCGAGGCCGTATTCGGCCAGCGCTGCGCGGTAGGTCGCCGCGCGTGCCTTGGGCGAGCGCATGAGGATGACCACGTCGGAGGCGCGGAGCGGTCTTGCGCTGTCGCTGCCCCGGTCGGTGACCGGAAAACCGCTGTCGATCAGCTCACGAATGCGGCAGGCCGCCATGCGCGCTTCGAGCAGCGCCTTATCCTCCCCGCTCTCGTCGTCCGCCGTGTCCAGCAGCCAGACCTCGGTGTCGTCGGTGCCCGGCGCCTGCTCGGGATAGTCCGCGCCGACATACAGCGCTTCGCGGTCGGTGTAGTCCAGATCGCCCACCCGCTCGCTCATGACCGCGCGGAAAATATAGTTGACTGTATCGAGTACCTGCGCACGCGAGCGGAAGTTCTTGGACAGAACGACACGTCTGCCCTGTCCCTCGGCGGGTTCGTCGGTGAACGACTGGTATTTATCGAGGAAAATATAGGGGTCGGCCAGACGGAAACCGTAGATCGACTGCTTGACATCGCCGACCATAAAGAGGTTATCGCGTGCGATGGCCGAAAAGATGGCATCCTGCACGCCGTTGGTGTCCTGATACTCGTCGACCAGAATCTCGCAGAAAGACGCGGCCAGACGGTCGGCCAGCATGGACGGTTTGCCGTTCTCGTACAGCAGGCGCACGGCAAAGTGCTCGAGGTCGTTAAAGTCGGCCAGACTGCGGCGACGTTTTTCGGCGGCAAAAGCCTCGGCGAACTGTTCGACCGTATCGATAAGGGCATCGAGTGCCGGGCGCACCAGTGCGCGGTCGTAGGCAGCCTGCTCGGTGGTCACGCACAGCAGCTTGCCCTTGATCTCACCCGCGACCGTCTTCCACTCCTCACGCAGTCCCTTGATCTCCTCCTGAAAGTCCTTGTCCTCATAGCCGCGGATGGTGCCCAGACGGTCAAAGTGCAAGTCCTGTGCGAGTTCTACCGCCTTGTCCCAGTCGTTTGCGTCGATGGCGGCAAGGAGTGCTTCGGCCTGCTTAACATCCGACGTGATGGCCGGGGCGTAAGCCGCCTTGAGGGCTTCGTCCTCGTGCAAGAGCTCGAGTGCGTGATGCAGAAAGGCCAGTCCGTACTGTGCCGCCATGCGCGCCTGATCGAGCAATAACTGACCGTGCGCAGTGTCCGCCGGACTGCCGCCGTCCATCAGGCTCTTGCGCACTTCCTCCAGAAAGCCCTCCGGGTCGGCGTGCGCGCGGGTCTTTTCAAAGGTGTCCAGCACAGCAGCCGCCAGCGGCCGGTCGTCCTGTCCGCTGGTCAGCAGGTCGCACAGCGCGGCAAAGCCCAGATCGTCCTGTGCATATTTGGCTTCGAGCACGTCTTCCAGCACCTCGTCGCGCAGCATGCCCCGCTCGCTCTCGTCCGCCAGACGGAAATCGGGCGGCAGATCGAGTGCGGCAGCCTGCTCGCGTACCAGTGTCAGACAGAATGCGTGCACGGTGGTGATACGCGCCTTGTGCACGAGCAGCAGCTGACGGCGCAGACGCGCGTTGTCCGGGTCATCGGCCAGACGGGCGGCGATCGCGTCGGCCAGCTTACCGCGCATCTCGGACGCTGCCGCGTTGGTGTAGGTCACGAGCAGAAAGCGGTCGATATCCACCGGGTCCTGCGGGTCGGTCAGACGGCGGATGACGCGCTCGACCAGCACGGCGGTCTTGCCCGAACCGGCTGCCGCCGACACCAGCAGGTCACTGCCCCGCGCCGTGATGGCGGTCAACTGGTCATTTGTCCACTTGGTCATGGTCTTTTCCCTCCAGCTTGTCCCAAACTTCGCTGTCCTTGAACTTTTTAAGCGGTCGGTACTGGTCGCCCGCGCTCTCGTCAAACCGGCAGGCGGCGCGGTAGTCGCAGAATTGACACTGCGGCAGGTTGCCCTGCACGCACGGGTCGGCGCTCACGTCGCCTGCGAGCAGTTCCCGACCCATTTCTAAGAGTTTGGTCTGTGTGTATCGCGCCAGCCGTCCGAATTTCTCCAGATCAGCCACCGATGACACCGCCGCGAGCTCGGGCGTGGGTTCGGGGTTTTTCTTGGTCGGCTTGGCCACTTTGAGCTTGACCGGCAGGAATTTGCCCTCCCCGGTCAGTCCCTTTTCCATGGCTTCCAGAATGTCGATGTCGTCAGACAGCAGACCCGACCGCCGCAGCGCGCGCTCGCGCAGGGCGTGCAGGGTCTCGTCGTCCTGTGCACGCTCGCCGTCCGGAATGGTATCACGCACGGGCACGTACAGCACACCCGCCGGGCGGATTTCGTTGAGCTCGCCGGTTAGCTTGGCGCGGTAGCGCTCCAAACCCTCGGTTTGCAGGGCATATAAATAGATAATGAGCTGCATGTTCAGGCCGTTCCACACGTCGGACAGTGAGAACGACTTTTTGCCGCTCTTGTAGTCCATGACGCGCAGGTATAGACGGCCATTTTGAATGTAGCCGTCCACGCGGTCGACCTTGCCCGACAGCGACACGGTCACGTCATCGTCCTGCACAGTGACCGGCGGCAGGTCGCCGCCGCGCGAAAAGTCCAGCTCGTAGTCGATGGGGACGAAGTCGGATGCGCGGAGTTCGTCGAGGACGTTGTTTAAGATGGTCTCGACGCTCTTGACCAGTCTGCGGAAGAGCACCTGAAAGCGTGCGGTTTTGTCGGCAAGGCCGCCGAGGGTTTCATCGATATAGGTCTGCACGGCAGCGCGGAGCAGTTTTTTGATCGTGCGCGGCTCGGCTGCCATCACGCCGCCCGGCTCGTTTGCCAGCTGCTGCAAGACGGTCTCGAGCACGAAATGGATGAACGTACCAGCCTCAGGCGCGGCAAAGTCCGCGCGTTTGCGCTGCTTGGCCTTGAGTCCGTACTGCATAAAGAAGGCGAAGCGGCAGGAATAGAACTTGTCCACACGCGAGGCGGTCAGGTTGAGGCGCTTGCCGTACAGTCCCTCGATGACCTCCCGATCGTGCAGCGGGCCGCGTGCGGGTGACCAGCGGTGCGCACGGCGGACAAGTTCGGTATCTGCGCAGTGATTGAGCGCGGCGCAGGCTGCCGGGGAGCGGTCGTCTCCGAGGGCAGCGCACGCAAGCTCGGCCGTCGGGCGCGGTGCTTCCAGCGCGTCGGTGTCCGGGTCGGCGGTCTGGATGGTCAGACCGTCCAGTCGGGCGCGGAATGCGCCGATCAGATAAGACGGACGGCACGGACTGCCGTCAGCTGCGGCGGCGTGATAGGACAGGATAAGCTGCTCGGTCGGGCAGGCGATGGCTTTATAGATGGTCTCCTGCTCCATGAGCATGCGCTCGGCACCGAAGGCCGACAGCGTCATGCCGATGCCGTCCAGCGCCAGACGGTCGGTCTCGGTGAGCACAGCCGACGGGCCGGGTGCCTTGGGCAGCACACCATCGTTGCAGCCCAGTACGATCAAATACTTGACCTGTCCGCTGCACACGCGGTCGATGGCGCCACAGGTCACGCGGTCGAGCGAGACCGGAATCGCACCCACGTCGTACTCGGACAGGACAAGGTGGAATAAGGTCGAAAAGCGTGCCGCGGTCATGGGCGCGTCGCCGCACACCCACACGGTCTGTTCCATCGCACCGACCAGAATTTCCCACAGCTGACGGTACTCGTCGGCCAGCTGCAAGCGGCCTGCCGCTTCATGCGCCTGCGCACGATCGGTCATACGTCCGGCAGTGTCCTCGGCTTCGAGGAAGGCATACAGCGCACGCACGCAGTCCCCGGCGGTCTGAGCATGCTTAAGCGCTGCTTGCAGGGTGACGAAAGGCGAAATGATACGCTCACGCAGTTCGTTGAGCGTGTCCAGACGAGCTTTGGCATCCTCGTCCAGCGCAAGACCGTAGCCGTCCGGGTGGTTCTTCCACGGCTTATTCCATCCGCCGCCGCGGACGCGCCAGGTCAGGACATAGTTTTCCAGCTGGTCGATCTCGTCCGGGTCGGCCGCGCACAAACCGGTTTTGAGACAGCCGAACACATCCTCGTATCTGAGACCATTTGCTGCGGCTTCCAGCGCACCGGTGACCAGCGCAAGCGGTGGTTTTTGCAGCAGATCGGCCTTTTCGCTCAGGAAGATGGGCACGTCGTAGCGCGCCATTGCCATTTCGAGCGCTGCCGCGTAGCTGTCGCCGTCGCGCGCCGCGACCGCGAAGTCGCGCCAGTGCGCACCGGTCTCACGCACCATGCGGCGAATGAGCGCGGCGGCGTGGGTGCACTCCTCGAAGGGCGTGGACGCGCACACAAGGTGCACGCTTTGGCCGTCAGCCGGTTCGGGCGCTGCCGCGGCCTGCAAGCCCACGCGCTCGAGCACGGCCAGATCGTGCGGACGGGGCGCAGCCGCGCCCAGGTCGATGACCTCGGCTTTTTGTCCATGCCGTGCCGCCATGCGGGACAGCAGCGTGACCGTCTTGCAGCCCGAGACAAACACGTCGGGTTCTCTGCGGTCGGCAGCAATCGCCACGGTCAGCGGCAGCTTTTTCTCCAGAAAGCGGTCGATGACGCGCAGTTCCTGCGGCGTGAACGAGGCGAAGGAGTCAATATAGATGGCGGCGCCGTCCAGCACCGTGCTCTGCGGCAGCGCATCGGCCAGTCGTCCGAGCAGATCACGCGGATCGGGCACGGTCTCGTCGCACAGGCGGTCGTACGCCGTGTACAGCGCACCCAGGTCGGTCAGCTTGCGCGCGAGCAGATCGTCGCCCTCGGCGCGCATCTCCTGCGCCGCACGGAAAATGGCCTCGGGCGGCTGGGCGCAGGTCTTGAGCTCGTCGATCACGCCCAGCATTTCGCGCAGCAGCTCAGGGCGGTCGGTCAGACCGGGGTAAACCTCCATGCTGGTCTGCACCCGGCGTGCGGCCTCGTGCAGGGTCAGCAGACGGCCTGCCGCGGTCAGCGTGGTCTGTGCCAGACCGCCGACCTCGGCGAAGATACGACCGGACAGGCGGGTAAAGGACAGAACTTCGGCGGTGCGGGCAGCGTGACCGCCGGTTGCGGCAGCCAGTCGGCGCTCGTAGGCGTGCGAGAACAGTTCCGGGACGATCAGATACTGCCTTCCCTCCCGTTTTTCGGCCTGCTGGGCGATTTCGTTCACCAAAAAAGCGGTTTTACCGCTGCGAGAGCGGCCAATGACGATGCGCATGGCAAAAAACAGCCTCCTTTCGCGTTTTGACGCGGGATAAAACGAAAAAGACCACTCTGCCGAGTGGTCTTGGTTTTGGAGCGGATGACGAGGCTCGAACTCGCTACCTCCACCTTGGCAAGGTGGCGCTCTACCAGATGAGCTACATCCGCATATCAAATTTTGGTTTAGTAAACCGGTTTACTTACCGTTTACTGAAGTTCTTTGCTCCGGGCGGAATCGCGTTTGCCGAAGCTCCCTTTGCATGTTTTCTCATGCAGTCAGACTGGAAACACGGTGCACTTTGAAAAAGCAACGCAGTCGCTTTCACTGAAGTTTTCTTTGCTTACTTTCTTTTTCAAAAGAAAGTAAGTGGTGCCTCCGGGCGGAATCGCTTTTCCTGCGGGAAAAGCCACGGCGGTTGAAATTGTCCACCGGACAATTTCCAAGAGCCGCCTTTCGATTCCTTGCTCGAAAGAGCTCTGATTTTTCTCAACCCATTCCAAAGGAATGCTTTGAGAAAAATGGTGCCTCCGGGCGGAATCGAACCACCGACACGGGGATTTTCAGTCCCCTGCTCTACCGACTGAGCTACAGAGGCATCTAAACTTTTCTTCCCTTTTTCTCTGAGAGAAAAAGTTGGCGACCCGGATGGGGCTCGAACCCACGACCTCTAGCGTGACAGGCTAGCGCTCTAACCAACTGAGCTACCGGGCCAAGTGCTTGTTTATTATAAGCGAATTTTCCGCCCGTGTCAACAACTTTTTTCAAATTTTTTGTTTTCGTCTTTTGGGGGCTTCTGGTGGTTGACGCGTAAACTATAATGCGTTTGCGTATCTTTCCTATCTTTTGGTCTTTACGGACGCACAAAGAGGACGCCGGGCAGCGTCCTCTTTGCGTTCAGGGATAAGATAAAAGGGGGATCAAAAAGAGATTCAAAAAGGGGGATTTCAAAAAGATTGAGATTTGGGAAAAGATTTCATTTGGGAGGTTAGAAAAGAGAGGTTTTTATGTTAGGCCTGCTCGGAGAAGGAGTCCTTGCCTACGCCGCAGAGCGGGCAAACAAAGTCGTCCGGCAGAGCTTCCCACTTGGTGCCTGCTGCGATGCCGTTGTCCGGATCGCCGGTAGCTTCGTCGTAAATATAACCGCAGATATCACATACGTACTTCTTCATCTCATTGTTCTCCTTTAAAGTTTTTCTATTTTTGAAATGTATTTACACGGAATAAGAAAGGTTATAAACTGTATTTTTCAGTTTTCAGTGTTCCCTTTCTGTACCTTTACTATACACCGAGTGTGCCGATTTTGCAAGCTTTTTTTGCGCAAAAATGTATACCGTCTTAGTAATATTTGCGCGTTATTTTTTGGTTATATTGTCTAATTGATAGAGATTCCTAACAAAACCGCCTCTTTTTGTCACTTTATACACAGGATTTTATGGGTTTTTGGGAGGTGGATGGGATGAGGGAAAAACAAAACCGTCCCCGAAGGAACGGTTTTGATGAGCGCGTTTGACGCGCGGGAGTATTGCGCGTACACTCGTCATATCCGCGCACAGCGCGGGAATAAGGATAGTGGCCTACGGGCTACGGACGCGCTTTTGATTATTTTTTAGTTGATTTTCCCTCGCGGGAGGTCGGGAAAATCAAAAGGAGTATTTCGGACTCTGCGGAGTCCGACTCAGGGCTCTGCCCTGAGAACCCGCAAGCCTTTCGAGAAAGGCTTGAGCGAAAGCTTCAGTTCGCCCACGGGGCGGGAATTCCCTTTAATCGTCGAAGATGCCGGTGCTCAGATAGCGTTCACCGGTATCAGGCAGCATAACCACGATGGTTTTGCCCTCAAATTCCGGCTGTTTTGCCAGTTCCAGTGCAGCGCTGACGGCTGCGCCGGAGGAAATACCGACCAGAATACCCTCAGTGCGGGCAATTTCGCGTGCGATGGCGTTTGCGTCAGCGGTCTGGACGGTCTTAACCTGATCGTAGACCGTGCAGTCGAGTGCTTCCGGGACGAAGTTAGCGCCGATGCCCTGAATACCGTGCGGGCCGGCCTTACCGGTCGACAGCAGGGGCGAGTCAGCGGGTTCAACTGCGACGACCTGCACGCCCGGGTTCTGTTCCTTGAGGTAGCGGCCAACGCCGGTGATCGTACCGCCCGTGCCGATGCCAGCGACGAAAACATCGACGTTACCGTCGGTATCGCGCCAGATTTCCGGGCCGGTGGACTTATAATGTGCGGCGGGATTTGCGGGATTGACGAACTGACCGGCGATGATGCTGCTGGGGATTTCACGATTCAATTCATTGGCTTTGTCGACTGCGCCCTGCATGCCCAGTTTGCCCGGAGTCAGGACGATTTCTGCGCCGTAAGCCGCGATCAGGCGGCGGCGCTCGAGGGACATGGTCTCAGGCATGACCAGAATGACGTGATAGCCACGGGGAGCAGCGACCGATGCCAGGCCGATGCCGGTATTACCCGAAGTCGGCTCAATGATGGTCGCGCCGGGTTTGAGCTTGCCCGAGCGCTCTGCGTCCTCAATCATGGACAGCGCCGCGCGGTCTTTGGCCGAACCAGCCGGGTTCATGCACTCGAGCTTAGCCAAAATACGCGCTTTTGCGCCGTGTGCCTGTGCGATGCGGTCGAATGCGACCAGCGGCGTGCCGCCGATGAGATCGGTGACACGATCAAAAATCTTTGCCATAACGGTGAGACCTCCTTCAAAAATTCAGGCGTTCAGTGCCTGGTTCAAATCTTCCAGAATGTCGTCGATGTGCTCGATGCCGATGGACAGGCGCACCGTGCCCTGTGTGATACCGGCGGCGGCGAGTTCCTCGTCATTGAGCTGCGCATGGGTGGTCGATGCCGGGTGGATGACCAGCGACTTGGCATCTGCGACGTTTGCCAGCAGCGAGAACACTTCCAAATGATCGATAAACTGCTTGGCCGCTTCCCTGCCGCCCTTGAGCTCGGCGGTGAAGATCGAGCCGCCGCCCTGCGGGAAATATTGCTGATAAAGCGCGTGGGTGGGGCTGTCCGGGAGCGAGGGATGGTTGACGCGCGCGATTGCCGGGTGATTGTTCAGGAATTCGACGACGCGCAGCGCGTTCTGTACATGGCGCTCGACGCGCAGCGACAGGGTTTCCAGCCCCTGCAGGAGCAGGAATGCGTCGAAGGGCGACAGGACAGCGCCGGTGTCGCGCAGCAGAACGGCACGAATGCGGGTGCAGAAAGCAGCCGCGCCGCACGCATCGGCAAACGACAGACCGTGATAGCTCGGGTCGGGGTCGGCCAGCAGCGGGAACTTGCCCGAAGCACGCCAGTCGAACTTGCCGCCCTCGACGATCACGCCGCCGAGCGAGGTACCGTGACCGCCAAGGAACTTGGTGGCCGAGTGGACGACGATGTCCGCGCCGTGCTCGATGGGACGAATCAGATAAGGTGTGCCGAAGGTGTTGTCGACTACGAGCGGAATGCCGTGACGGTGTGCAATGTCGGCAACTGCGCGGATGTCGGTCACGTCGCTGTTGGGATTGCCCAGCGTCTCGACGAAAATCGCCTTGGTGTTGTCCTGAATGGCGTCCTCAAACGACTCGGTCAGCGGGTCGACAAAGGTAGCCGTCACGCCGAACTGCGGCAGCGTGTGCGCGAGTAAGTTGTAAGACCCACCGTAGATCGTGCGCTGCGCGACGATGTGGCCGCCGTTCTGCGCCAGATTTTGCAGCGCGTAGGTGATTGCGGCTGCGCCCGAGGCCAGCGCCAGCGCGGCCGTGCCGCCCTCCAGAGCTGCAATGCGTGCTTCCAGCGCCGAGACCGTCGGATTGGTCAAACGAGAATAGATATTGCCTGCATCTTTGAGTGCAAAGCGATCAACCGCCTGGTCGAACGAGTCGAACACGTAGGCCGCGGTCTGGTAGATCGGTACGGCGCGTGCTCCCGTGCTCGGGTCGGGCGTTTCCTGTCCGGCGTGCAGCTGCAGGGTCTCAAAACGGTAAGTCTGATTGGATTTCATTGTATTTTCTCCTTTTTTGGTCGGCTGTAGGTGGATAAACGAACGGATGGCTGGTTCTTCCAGCGCTCACATTCGTCCACAGCGCCAGCCGGCGCGCAGGAGAAGCGGGAAAATAAATTGCATGCGCGAGCCTCCTCAAAATCGGGGGTTCTGTTGGCTTCTTTGGTTTTGTATTGTAGCACGCAAAAGTCTTTCTGTCAATGACCGGTCTGATAAAAAAAGATGCGGGAATTCCGCATCTTTTTGCTTTTGTGTCAAATTATAACCTTTTACCGGTTGTATGCGAAGGTCACGGGACGCACCGAACCGGTCAGACGGTCGCAGGTGTAGCCTGCGCGGCTCAGTTCGCTGAGCAGATTTGCACACGCCGTCGCCGTGCTGGTCTTGTTGGCACCGTCGTGCAGCAGGACGACGGGCGTCGAGGACGACTTTTTGCTCAGACCGTTCAGAACCGCCTGCGTAATCTGGGTGATCGTGCGCGAAGCGCTGGTGTCATCCCCTGCCGAGACGCTCCAGTCATAGTAGATAAAGCCGCGGCGCAGCATTTCTGCGATCAGCTGCTCGTAATTTGCCTGATTGTACGGGCTGACCGAGCCGCCCGGGAAACGGAATACGGCCGGATAAACGCCGCAAGCGTCGTAAACCGCCTGATAAGCCTGGTGGAAGTCCTCCAGAAAGGCCTCGGGAGAGGCGTAAATGGCGTTGTAATCGTTGGAATAGCTGCGAATGCCGATTGTATGGCCTTCATCTACAATGCGCTTGACAATCGCCTCATTTCCCGCAATGTTCTTGCCCACGACAAAGAAGGTCGCCTTCTGTCCGGCATTTTTCAGGGCGTCAAGGATGGTAACCGTGTTCTGCGACGGGCCGCCGTCAAAGGTCAGATAGACCGTATTTTCCGGTGCAGCCGCTGGGGTCGGCTTGGGATCGACCTTCATCTCGGGATAGAGCGTCTGGTAGTCCATAGGCTCAATGCTGTCGGCAATGGACGGGTCAGGCAGCGCCGCCTGATAGCGGTCAACCGTTGCCTGTAAGGTCTTGTTCTGGCTTTCCAGCTCGGCAATGTAGGCACTCGAACGGAAGGCACGGTAAACCGTGACCGCACAGTAGCCAATCACACCGATGAGCAGAACGATGAGAATAAAACGAAAAACCGCGCTGACACTCACCCGTCGACGGCGATAGCGCGAGGAATAACCGGAATATCTTCTGCGACGCAGCATAAGTTTCCTCCTGTGATGCATTTTCTAACTTATTATACAACAGAAAAGAGTAGATTCCAAGTAGCAATCAGCACCGCAGCCCTGATTGAAGTTTTCGCCGGCCTTTTTCAAAAGGCCGCGGGTTCTCAGGGCAGAGCCCTGAGCCGCCCGTCGCAACGGGCGGAACTCCCCTTTTGATTTTCCCGATCTCCCGCGAGGGAAAATCAACCTAAATATACAAAAAAGAAAACCGTTCCCAATGGAACGGTTTTCATGAGCGGCTTTCAGCCGCAAGAGTATCTTGCCGCCTGCGGGCGGCGCTTTTTATTCTTTTTTAGTTGATTCCGGTCAAAAGACCGGAATCAAAGGAGTATTTCGGACTCTGCGGAGTCCGACTCAGGGCTCTGCCCTGAGAACCCGCAAACCTTTGAAAAGGTTTGATCCAAACTTCAATATTTGGTGCGGTGGTTTTCCAAAAAAAGACCGCTCCCAATCAAGGGAGCGGTCTCAAAAACCTTAAGTCTTTTAACTTACTTCAGGTTGAACCAAGCAGCGCGGCCCGGATAGGTTGCGATATCGCCCAGCTCTTCCTCGATGCGGAGCAGCTGATTGTACTTCGCAACGCGGTCGGTACGAGACGGAGCACCGGTCTTGATCTGACCAGCGTTCAGTGCAACAGCGATGTCAGCGATGGTGGTGTCGTCGGTCTCGCCGGAACGGTGAGATACAACAGCGGTGTAGCCAGCACGGTTAGCCATCTGGATAGCGTCCAGGGTCTCGGTCAGAGAACCGATCTGGTTAACCTTGATCAGGATGGAGTTAGCAACACCCAGATCGATGCCCTTCTTCAGGCGGGTGGTGTTGGTTACGAACAGGTCGTCGCCAACCAGCTGGATCTTGTCGCCCAGAGCCTTGGTCAGCATTGCCCAGCCTTCCCAATCCTCTTCAGCCATGCCGTCCTCGAGGGAGATGATCGGGTACTTGTCAACGAAGGTCTTCCACATCTTAACCAGCTGCTGCTGAGTCATCTTCTTACCAGACTTCGGCTGGATGTAGCACTTCTCTTCGTCGTTCCACCACTCGGAGGAAGCAGCGTCGATCGCGATCATGAAGTCCTCGCCCGGCTTGTAGCCAGCTTCTTCGATCGCCTGAACGATAACCTTCAGAGCGTCCTCGTCCTTCTTCAGGTTCGGAGCGTAGCCACCCTCGTCGCCAACACCAGCAGCCGGGGTGCCGTTCTCCTTCAGGGTCTTCTTCAGGGTGTGGAAGACCTCAGCGCAGCGGCGCAGAGCCTCGCGGAAGGAAGGAGCGGAAACAGGCATGATCATGAATTCCTGAATCTCAACGTTGTTGGTTGCATGAGCGCCGCCGTTGAGGATGTTCATCATCGGAACGGGCAGAGCCTTAGCATTGCAGCCGCCGATGTAGTTGTACAGCGGCAGGCCCAGAGCCTCAGCTGCAGCCTTTGCAACTGCCAGAGATACGCCCAGGATAGCGTTAGCGCCCAGACGGGTCTTGTTGGGGGTGCCGTCCAGATCGATCATAGCCTTGTCGATCGCCTGCTGATCCAGAGCGTTCATGCCGATGATCTCCTCAGCGATCTCGCCGTTAACAGCGTCAACAGCCTTCAGAACGCCCTTGCCCATGTAGCGATCCTTGTCGCCATCACGCAGCTCGCAAGCCTCGAAGATACCGGTGGATGCGCCGGACGGAACAGCTGCACGGCCCATAAATGCGCCGGTATCAGCCTCAACGTAAACCTCAACCTCAACGGTGGGGTTGCCGCGCGAGTCCAGGATCTCGCGGCCTACTACGTCCATAATTTCGATGTAACCCTTCATAATTCGTACATCTCCTTTTCTAGATTTGATATATATGGTGGATAAAGAAAAGCTAGTTAAAAATGCCCTTACTTAACGAGGAGCGAGTGACCGGTCATCTCGTCCGGCTGTGCAAGACCGAGCAGGTCGAGCATGGTCGGAGCCAGGTCAGCCAGAACGCCGCCCTCAGCCAGAGCCTTGACGTCTTCGCGGCCAACCAGAGCCAGCGGAACCGGGTTGGTGGAGTGTGCGGTAAACGGAGACTTGCCGTCTGCCTCGAGCATCTGGTCAGCGTTGCCGTGGTCAGCGGTGATCAGTGCGCAGCCGCCGTGAGCCTTGAGGGCTTCCAGAACGCGGCCAACACAGGTATCCACTGCCTCAACAGCCTTGACTGCTGCCGGAATTACGCCGGTGTGACCAACCATATCGCAGTTTGCGAAGTTGAGGATGATGACATCGTACTTGTCCGACTCGATGCGCTTTACAACCTCATCGGTTACCTCGAACGCAGACATCTCAGGCTTGAGATCGTAGGTTGCGACAGAGGGAGACTTGATGAGTGCACGCTCTTCGTTCTTGTACTCGCGCTCAACACCGCCGTTGAAGAAGAACGTAACATGTGCGTACTTCTCGGTCTCAGCGATACGCAGCTGGGTCAGACCCTTTTCTGCGATGTACTCGCCGAAGGTGTTCTCGAGCGACTGGGGCTTGAATGCGACCTCTACGCCCGGCATGGTCGCGTCATACTGGGTCATGCATACGAACTTGATCGGCAGGTTGCCGTTCTCGCGTGCAAAACCGTCGAACGCCGGATCGACCAGTGCGCGGGTGATCTCGCGAGCACGGTCGGGGCGGAAGTTTGCAAAGATTACTGCGTCATCCTTCTGGATGGTCGCGCCCTCGGTGACAACGAACGGCTCGATGAACTCATCGGTCACGCCCTTGTCATAGGATGCCTGAATGCCCTTGACAGCATCCGGGCAGAATTCGCCCTGGCCGTAAACCATAGCAGCGTAAGCGCGCTCGAGGCGCTCCCAGCGCTTGTCACGGTCCATTGCGTAGTAACGGCCGGATACGGTTGCGATGCAGCCGATGCCCAGCTCGCCCATCTTATCCTGCACCTTCTGGACATAGCCAGCACCCGAGGTCGGTGCGGTGTCGCGGCCGTCCATGAAGCAATGCACGCAGACCTTGGTCAGGCCGTTGCGCTTTGCCAGGTCGAGCAGGGCGCAGATGTGATCAATATGCGAGTGTACGCCGCCGTCCGACATGAGGCCGAAGATATGCAGAGTAGAATTAAACCACTTGCACTGATCCACAGCATGCAGGAATGCCTCGTTCTCGAAGAACGTGCCGTCCTGGATTGCCTTGGTAATGCGGGTCAGTTCCTGATAGACGATGCGGCCAGCGCCGATGTTGGTGTGGCCAACCTCCGAGTTACCCATCTGACCGTCGGGCAGACCGACATCCATGCCGGACGCACCGATCAGGGTGTGGGGATGTGCGGAGAATACCTCGTCCAGCACCGGCTTCTTTGCCATTGCGATGGCGTTGCCCTCGGTCTCCTTGCGATAGCCGAAGCCGTCGAGGATGATGAGTGCCAGCGGATGCTTCTTAAACGTCTTGGTCTTTGCCGCCTTTGCGGTGGTCTTCGCGGTCGTTTTTGCCGCGGTTGTCGCAGCCGGTGCAGCAACCGGTGCAGCCTTCTTCGCCGCGGTCGTCTTGCTTGTTCTCTTGGTTGCCATTTCTTTTTACTCCTTCACGCCGTGAGAAAGGGACAACAGATGCCCGTTGTCCCCCTCCACAAATGTGCACGGGGAAAACACCCGCACGCAGAAATTACTGATTTGCAGCTTCAACGATGGCAGCGAAGTCAGCAGACTTCAGGGACGCGCCGCCGATCAGGCCGCCGTCAACGTCGGGCTGTGCCAGCAGCTCTGCCGCATTCTTTGCGTTCATAGAGCCGCCATACTGGATGGTAATTGCACGAGCTGCGCGTGCGCCGTACAGCTCACGCAGGCAGTCGCGGATCTTAGCGCAGACCTCGCCAGCCTGCTCGGAGGTAGCGGTCTTGCCGGTGCCGATTGCCCAGATGGGCTCGTAAGCGATGACGACCTTCTTGATGTCCTCAGCCGCAACACCCTGCAGGGCAATCTTGACCTGCTTGCGGATGACTTCCATGGTAACGTCCTGCTCACGCTCTGCCAGAGACTCGCCAACGCACAGGATCGGGCGCAGACCGTTCTCGATTGCAGCCTTTACCTTCTTGTTGCAGTTCTCGTCGGTCTCGTTGAAGTACTGACGGCGCTCGGAATGGCCGACGATCACGTACTTAACGCCCAGCTCCTTGAGCATATCTGCCGAGATCTCACCGGTGAATGCGCCGGACTTCTCGAAGTGCATGTTCTCAGCGCCGATTGCGATCTTGGAGCCCTTTGCAGCCTTAACAGCAGCCTGGATGTCGGTGAACGGTACGCACAGTACCATCTCGCACCACTTGGTCTTGCTCAGCAGCGGCTTCATCTCCTCGATCAGAGCCTTCGCCTCGCTCGGCGTCTTGTTCATCTTCCAGTTACCGGCGATGATCGTCTTGCGATATCTGCGATTCATTGTTCAAATACCCCTTTCAACACCCGCACGATGGTAATTTTTGCTTGTGTGCGGATGGATTACAATTTAAACTTAGGATTTATATGTAAAACACGGGGCGGCGGAAAAGCACCGCCCCGGGATTACCGAAAAGAAATTACTTGTCTTCCAGGCAAGCGATACCCGGCAGAACCAGACCCTCGAGGAACTCCAGGGAAGCGCCGCCGCCGGTGGAGATGTGGCTCATCTTGTCTGCGAAGCCCAGCTTCTCAACTGCTGCAGCCGAGTCGCCGCCGCCGATGATGGAAACAGCATTGGACTCTGCGATTGCCTTCGCCATAGCCTTGGTGCCGACTGCGAATGCGTCGAACTCGAATACGCCCATGGGTCCGTTCCAAACAACGGTGCCAGCGTCCTTAACAGCCTCAGAGAACAGCTCTACGGTCTTGGGGCCGATGTCCAGACCCATCATGTCAGCCGGCAGAGCGCCTGCTTCGTAGACAACCGGGGTGGCGTCTGCTGCGAAGTGGTCTGCGCAAACGGTGTCGATGGGCAGCAGGAGCTTAACGCCCTTTGCCTCAGCCTTTGCCATCAGATCCTTAGCCAGATCCAGCTTGTCGTCCTCGCACAGGGAGGTGCCGATCTCCTTGCCCATAGCCTTCATGAAGGTGTAGGACATACCGCCGCCGATGATGATGGTGTCGCACTTCTCGATCAGGTTGTTGATAACGCCGATCTTATCGGAAACCTTTGCGCCGCCCAGAATTGCAACGAACGGACGAACCGGGTTTGCCAGAGCCTTGCCCATGATGGAGATTTCCTTGTTGATCAGGAAACCGCAAACTGCGGGCAGGTAGTCAGCAATACCAGCGGTGGAAGCATGTGCACGGTGTGCAGTACCGAATGCATCGTTAACGTAGATCTCAGCCATGGAAGCCAGTTCCTTCGCGAAAGCGGGATCGTTCTTCTCCTCTTCCTTGTGGAAACGAACGTTCTCGAGCAGCATAGCCTCGCCGCACTTGAGCTCGGAAGCCAGCTTCTTAGCGTCCTCACCAATGACGTCCTTCGCCAGCTTTACTTCCTTGCCGAGCAGCTCGGACAGGCGCTCTGCAACCGGTGCCAGAGAGTACTTCATCTTGAACTCACCCTTCGGGCGGCCCAGGTGCGAGCACAGAATAACAGCAGCGTTATGCTCGAGCAGATACTTGATGGTCGGCAGTGCAGCGACGATACGCTTGTCGTCGGTGATGCGGCCGGTCTCGTCCTGCGGGACATTGAAATCGCAGCGAACGATAACCTTCTTGCCGGAAACGTCAATATCCTCTACGCTCTTCTTGTTGTAATCCATAAATAGCATCTCCTTTATATCAGATGAAAATTATAGACGGATGAACGGAAAATACCGGGGATTCCTGGCCAAAAGCACCGCCTTTTCCAGGTTCCCACCACTAAGACAAAATTATACTTGGTTTTTTATCAGGTTTCAATAGAAAATCTGAAAAATCTGTGTTTTTTTCAATATTTTCACGCCCTGACGCGGCCAGAACCGTAAATTTACCTCAATCGTGCAAGGATTTCCCCAACATTACCCGCTTTTTGGAAGTTACGAAACCGGACGCTGCTCGCCGTGGTAGGCTACGGCGAAGGCCTGCGGGCCGGTATTTGTTGTAACCGAAATGCCAATCGGGGTGCGATGGACGGCTGCAAAGTGCAGATCTTCCAGCAGCGCCCGCTCGATCTGGTCGAGCTTTTCGGGCGCGATTTTGCCGTAAAGCAGGATTGCGGTCTGCTTTTCAGGCTGGACGACGCGCTTTGCCACGTGGGACAGCACCTTAGGAATCAGGTTCTTTTCGCCGCGTGCCTTGTCGATGACGTCAACCTTGCCCGCGCACACTAGACTGACCGGCTTGAGGCCCAGTGCCTCACCCATAAATGCCGCGCCGCCCGAGATACGACCGGACTTTTTGAGGTGTTTGAGCGTGTATACACCCAAAATGGCCTCGCTGCGTGCCAAACGGGAACGCGCAATGCGCACAATATCGTCAAATGCATCGCCTGCGTCACGCATACGGCACATGTCCACGACCACGCGGCCATAAATATACGTATAGCTCTCGGAATCGATCAGCTCAATGCGCATGTCCTCGCCGTACTTTTCATAAAACATCGCGCGCGCAATGCCGCACGACTGATAGCCGCCCGAACCGGCCGCGTTAATCATCACACCAACAACGTGGGTGCATCCGGCTGCACGGGCACGCTCATAGCACTCCATCGCCAGCGCCGGCGTGACCTGCGCGGTGGTCGGGATCTCGTCGGACGATTCGAGCAGATCCCAGTACTGCTGCGGGGTCATGTCGTAGTATTCCCGGAACGAGTGTCCGGCATGTGTAATGCGCTCGGGTACGATATCGATTCCATATCGCTCGACTTCCTCACGCGGAATGTCGCCCGCCGAGTCGCAGAAAATATAAATCTTTTCCATCGGATTCCTCTCCTTTCTGTTGGTCAGAGTGCCGGGCCCATCTCGCCCGGAAACCGTCCGGCCTGCTCGAGTCCGGCAAAACCGGTCTGGCGCAGCGCCTCAAAGACGGTCACGGCAACCGAGTTGGACAGGTTCATACTGCGTGCGCCCTCACGCATGGGAATACGGATGCAGCGCTCGGGATGCTCGATCAGCATTTCCTCGGGCAGTCCGCGCGTCTCCTTGCCGAACAGGAAATAATCGCCGTCCTCAAAGGAAATGTCGGTATATGCGTGCTTTGCCTTGGTGGTCAGGTAGAAATACCGTCCATTCGGGTTCTTTTCAAAAAATTCTTCTACATTCTTGTAGCGCCGGATGTCCAGAAAATGCCAGTAATCCAGACCGGCGCGCTTGAGCTGCTTGTCATCAATGGAAAAACCGAGCGGCTCGACCAGATGCAGAACAGCTCCTGTCACCGCACACGTGCGCGCAATGTTGCCGGTATTCTGCGGGATCTCAGGCTCGACCAATACAATATGAAACATAAAACGCCTCTCTACTCTTATTACTTTCCCTATTTTATGTGAAAAATAAGATTTTTTCAAGCGGTTTTGGGATTTTTCCGCGAATTGCAGAGCAAAAAAGCCATTATCTCACCCCGCTTCCCGCCCGCAGGCGACAAACGGGTCCGGGCCCGTGGCCCGGCGCGGTCCAGCCGCGCAGGCTGGCCCGTCCAGGTGGAACCTGGTCGCGCTCCTCAGCGCGCGAAACTCTCCATTGATTCCGGGCTTTGACCGGAATCAACCAAAATAAAAAAGAAAAGCGCGTCCCGCAGGACGCGCAATCTCTAGAAAGACCGTCTTGGACCTTCTTTGCATATAATATATCTCTTGTGCTTTGTGGAACATAGACAATTTTTCCTGTCATAGTTTATCCTGTTTCCCTCTTGTTTCTTTTGCCTTTTTATGGTAGAACCAATACATCCTTTGATCACGCGGTTCATGTCAACATGAAAAATTCCTTAACCTATATTTGCATTTGAGGTAACGCTATGATCTTATCTAAAATCTATCCTAAAATTTTTATAGGATTTACCTGCATTTTTCTGATCGTCCTTTACAATCTCCTGTACACAGCACAACGAATCCAATGCATCACACCACAGTCATCTGCGTATACCGTGCTGATGCAGCGTCCATCCGTTACGGAAAAAATCGCAATGGTTTTGCAGGCACACAGCCCCAACACCGTATTCTTTGGCGACTTCTATTTATTCGGTGATGCGACGCGCTCCGATTCCGAACACAGCTCGATGTGTCTTCCCTATCTGATCGTGGAAAGCAATCCAGTTTACACAGCAGGCACAACATCTTGGAAGTTTCATCTGGATATTCTGCAGTTTGGCAACTCTGGCCGCATCTTGCTGCCAAACGAACTGGAACTATCTCTGGTACCGGACGCAAACACCACATTAGGACTTGTCACAGATTCGATGGGTCAGGTCTTATCGGCTGAATATCCGAAATCGCTTGTCATAAAAGACGCATCTCTGCCTTTGACATTGGAAGTTCATGCATCTGTGCTGGATTCTACGATAAATCCAGATGCATCTGCGATCTTACAGGTTTCTTGGGGCGGAAAACTGCACTTACTTGGGCGATCAGCTGTGCCCTTTTCGGTATCTGGTGTGGTTGCCTATGAAAACAATGTGATGGGAAGTAAATAATCAAAAGACCGTCCAACCGGACGGTCTTTTCTTGTATGTTTGTTTTGGTTGATTCCCGGGTCGGACACCGGGAATCAAAAGGGGATTTCGCCATCTGCGGATGGCGACTTGAGGCTCTGCCTCAAGACTCCGCAAGCCTTTCGAGAAAGGCTTGAGCGAAAGCTTCATTATTTAGTGGGTCAAATCCAGTGTAAACTCCGGCTCGCCCATTGCACCCGGTGCAACCTCGAACTTCTCAAACACGACAACCGGCTGACCCTGTTCATTCAGATAGAACTTGGTATTTTCATCGACCGTCTGGAAGCCGCCTTCCTCCGCCGTGAAATACTTCATTTCGCTCGCGCCGTCGTGCACATCCATCTGGTGCTTGATCTGCGTATTGGCCTCTTCGACCCAGTTTTCACCCAGCAGATCTTTGAGGGTAATCTCGCTGCCGTCGGTCAGACGCAGGTTATAGTAATGACGCTCGACGGTGCTAGCGTTCCAATCCTGCGAACCGGTCAGAACAAAGGAAACCACTGCATCGCTCTGGTACTTCACGTCATAATCGACCTTGACCTGAATGTCCTTTGCAGCAAATTCCTCTTCCGTGCCGCCGGTTGCGAGGAATGCAGCCTTATATTCCGCAAGGTCAGCTGCGGCCTTGGCCTCGTATGCCTTGACCTGCTCGTCGATCAGCTGATTGACGCGGTCGGTCTGCTCGCCCTGCACCTCGGGTACCGATACGGTCACCGTGCTGTCCGCAGTCTCATAAATATCACTGCGCACGCAGACAATGCGTGCCAGCGCACCCAGCGCCGGAATATCGGCAAGACCGAGTGCAAAAGCCGGGCTTGCGTTGACGGCTACGATAAAGCAAGCTGCAACACCGGTAACGGCAGTCGCAATGCGGCGTCTGGTTTTTCTTCTCAGCTGTTTCATATCAATAACTTCCTTTCCCTGCTCGATCGCGGCCAGTGTACGCTCTTTCAGCTGCTCCGGCGCGTGGATTTCTTGCAGCCTTCGGAGTTCCTCTAAATTTTTCATTTCAGGTGTCCTCCTCCAGTTTCAATTTCAGTTTGTTTCTCGCACGATGCAGACGAGTGCGCACGGTTGCCGGGCGGCACCTGAGCATGCTCGCGATCTCATCGGTTTGATAGCCTTCGACGTAATGCAGATAGATGACCGTGCGCAGCTCCTCCGGGAGTGCGGCGACGGCGTTCCACAAATCGGCGTAGTCCTCGGGCACCGGCGCGGTGTCCGCCGACCACTCTTCCAGCGGTGCGCTCTTCTGAAACCATGCGCTTCGGTGCAGATCTGTACAGCAATTCACTGTCACGCGAATGAGCCATGCTTTCAGGTGGTGATCGTCTCGAAATACCGTATCATCTCGGAACAGTCGCAGGAATACGTCCTGATACACGTCCTCGGCATCCGATTTCGTGCCCAGACGGCAAAGCGCCAATCGATAGACCATATCACCGTGCGCGTCCATGGCTGCGCACAGCGCGGTTTTATCTTTCATCGTGTTCCCTTCTTTCTGTCCCTTGCGCATTACACTATTTACACGGATGGCTTTTTTGTTTTGTTCCCGGGAAAGGAAAAATTTTTTGTTGGGAGTATGGAAACCCGCCCGCAGGCGAAATGAAGTTTTCGCCGGCCTTTTTCAAAAGGCCGCAGGTTCTCAGGGCAGAGCCCTGAGTCGCCATCCGCAGATGGCGAAACCTCCTCTTGATTCCGGTCAAAGACCGGAATCAACCAAAATGAAAAAGAAAAGCGCGTCCCGCTGGACGCGCAATTTCTGGAAAGACCGTCCGGTCGGACGGTCTTTCCTTTTTGTTTGTTTTCATTGATTCCCGGGTCGGACACCGGGAATCAAAAGGGGATTTCGCGTCCTGCGGGACGCGACTTGAGGCTCTGCCTCAAGACTCCGCAAGCCTTTCGAGAAAGGCTTGAGCGAAAGCTTCATTAGGGGTGCGGTGCTTATTTGTCCACGAAAAACGCTCTAGTCTGGCGGACATTCTCCTCAATCGCCGCGTGCAATTCCTCCACCGAATCAAAGGCTTTTTCCGGTCTTAAAAACTGATGCAGCTCAACATGAATGAGTTTGCCGTACAGATCGCCTGAAAAATCCAACAGATGCGGTTCGATGGTCGGTGCGCCGCCGTCCACGAAGGTCGGTTTGACGCCGATATTGGTTGCGGCGAGGTATACTTGATCGTCCACACGCACGCGGGTAGCGTACACGCCATAGGGCGGCAATGCCATCTCGGGCGGCAGGGGCAGATTGACGGTCGGCACGCCGTAGGTGCGGCCTACCTTTCTGCCGTGTGCCACCACGCCGGTGATGGTATAGGGATGACCCAAAAACTTGGTCACACGCTCCATATCACCGAGCGAAATGAGCTGACGGATGTACGTAGAGGACACGACGATGCCGTCGATCTTGACGTCCGGGATGCAGTCGTAGCCGATACCGGCCTTCTTGCACTCTTCCGCCATACCCTCCGGGGTGCCCTTGCCCATATAGCCGAAGCGATTATTATGTCCGGAGATAATATACTGCGCGCCGAAGCGTCCGATGAGCAATTCGTGGATGAAATCGCGCCAATCCATGGTGCGCAGCTCCTCGAAATGTCCAAAGATGACCTCATCTACCCCGCCGAGCAGTTTGATCTCGTCCTGACGGTATGCGCCCGCGGTCAGGAGCGGAACCTGACGGCCGGTCATGACCGACGACGGATGTTTGTCGAAGGTGAACACCGCGGATGTGCCGCCGATCTCCCGGGCACGCTGGACGGCGCGTTCCATGAGGGCGCGGTGACCCATGTGTACGCCGTCGAAGTAGCCCAGTGCGATGGCACGCGGTGGTCTGTGCTGTTTCATCTGGAACCTCCAGCGGGGAGGACTCTCCCCTGTTTATCGAAAATTCTTGTGGACAAAGAGGCCGTTTCCGCCCTTGTCCAGGGTATCCACCCGGCCGAGCATGAGAAACTTGCCGTCCGCGTACACGCGGCACAGGGTACCCGGTGCAAACTGCGCGAGGCCGTCAGTCTGACGCTCGAACACGGTCGCACCGCGTGCGGCGCGGTCGCGTCCCTCGGCATTCAAGGTAACTGCCGGGTAGTCTACGAACAGGCTGTCGGTCGGTCGGAACAGGCTTTCCAGCGTGCCGTCGTCACGTGCCCGCTCGATCTGCTCGAACGTCACCGCCTCGGACAGGTCGTACACGCCCGCACGGGTGCGGGTCAGTGCGTGCATGGCCGCGTGGGTGCCCAGCTTTTCGCCCAAATCGTGCACGATGGTGCGCACGTAAGTGCCCTTAGAGCAGGTCACGCGGAACGCCCCCTTTTGGCTGTCCGGGTCGAAATTTAAAAGCGCAATGTCCAGAATGGTGATGTCACGCGCCGGGCGCTCGACCTCTTTTCCCTTGCGAGCGAGGTCGTAGAGCTTCTGGCCGTCGATCTTGATGGCCGAGTACATGGGCGGCACCTGCTTCTGTGCACCCAAAAAGGTGTTAAGTGCTGCGCGTACCTCGTCCTCGGTCACGCGCTTTTCCGACTGTGCGGTGACCGTTCCGGTCGTGTCCTGTGTGTCGGTAGAAAAACCCAGCGTGAACCCGGCCTCGTAGGTCTTGTCCTGCGCGGCGGCGTAGTCGGCAGCCTTGGTCGCGCCGCCGACGAAGATGGGCAGCACGCCGGTTGCCATCGGGTCGAGCGTGCCGCCGTGACCGATCTTGCGCGTTCTGAGAATGCCGCGCAGCTTGGCGACCACGTCGTGCGAGGTGAAATCCTGCGGTTTATGGAAAATCAGGATGCCGTTCAGTTCCATTCAGGCCAGCTCACTTTCCGCGTACACCTGACGGGCTGCGTCGACAATCTGGTCACGCGCCTCATCCGGGCCGCAGGACAGGCTTGCGCCGCCCGCTCTGAGGTGTCCGCCGCCGCCGCACTTGGCACAGATGGCCGATGCGTCCACTTCCTTGGTGGTGCGCACCGAGATCTTGCTCGTGCCGTCGGTGTTCTCGGTGATGGTGATGCCCACCTGTACACCCTCGATCTGGCGGGTCAGCGAGGCGATGGAGTCCAGATCATCCATATCCGCGCCCGTGCGGTTGATATCCGCGCGGCGGATGATGACCAGCGCGATCTTGCCGTCCATCAAAAACTCCATGGTATCAAAAATGATGCGTTCCATCTGAAAGCGCGGCCAGCTCTTGACCTCGAACAGGCGGCGGTTGATCTCGCCCCCGTCCACACCCGCTTCCAGGCAGCGCGCCGCGATGCGCAGGGTGTCGGGTGTGGTATTAGAGTAGCGGAAGCAGCCGGTGTCGGTCGACAGTGCGATATACAGGCACTCGGCAATGTCAGCGGTCAGCTCAACGCCCATCTCGTCCAGCACGTCGGCAATCAGCTCGGCGCACGCGCCGGCGGTCTCGCGCACGACGCGCACGGGTGCTGTCATGGCGTTCGAGCGATGATGATCCAGCACCACGTCCAGACGGTCGCGGTAAGGTTCTGCGTTGTCGGTCAGCAGACCGTAATCGGCAATGTCGGTCGTGACCACGCAAGCGGGCACAAAGTCTGCCGGTGCGTAGCACGGCGCGATCAGCCCTTCGTAGCGTCGGGTCAGCTCGACGTTTTCCAGAATATATGCGGTCTTGCCCAGCTGGCGCAGGCCGCGGCACAGCGCACCCGCACAGCCGGTGGTGTCACCGTCCGGACGGCGGTGGGTCAGAATGAGAATGTTGTCGGCAGCCAGCAGAGCGCGGGCTGCCTCAGAGGCCGTACCGGTCATTCCTCTTCCCCGCTTTCCGGTGCGCCCATCTTGCCCTCACGCGCGAGCTGATGGATGACGTCGTTGATGTGTGCGCCGCTCTCGATCGAGTGGTCGAGCGTGAACACCAGCTCGGGTGCGTAGCGCAGCTGGACAGCGCGTCCGACCTCGCGGCGCAGCCAGCCGGCAGCAGACTTGAGACCCTTCATGACTTCCTTGGCCTGGTCGTCTGCGCCCAGAACCGAGATATAGGCCTTGGCATAGCGCAGGTCATTGGTGACCTCACAGTGGGTCACAGACACGAATGCGCCGGACACACGGGGGTCTTTGACCTGTCGGATGGCTTCGGCCAATGCGCGGCCGTACAGTTCGGAAATGCGGTCGATGCGATTGTTCGCCATAAGTCTCCCTCCTTCGGAGCAAATGAAAACAAGGGACGGGCAGTGTGCCCGCCCCTTGTGGCTGATCGGTGTAACAGGACTAGGATGCCCCAATCCCGAAAAATTACTGCTTGATTTCCTCCATCACGAAGGCCTCGAATACGTCGCCTTCCTTGATGTCGTTGAAGTTCTCGAAGCCGCAGCCGCACTCGTAACCGGATGCAACTTCCTTGACGTCGTCCTTGAAGCGCTTGAGCGAGGACAGAACGCCCTCATGGATGACGATACCGTCACGGACGATACGAACCTGTGCTGCGCGCTGGATCTTGCCGTCCTGAACGTAGCAGCCTGCGATGGTGCCGACACCGGATACGCGGAAGGTGGTGCGCACCTCTGCGTGACCCAGAACCGCCTCGCGGAACTTGGGCGCGAGCATACCCTTCATCGCCTGCTCCATCTCCTCGATGCAGTCGTAGATGATGCGGTACATGCGCATGTCAACGCCCTGTGCGGCAGCCGAATCGGTTGCAACGCGGTCAGGACGGACGTTAAAGCCAACGATGATGGCACCCGAAGCGGCAGCCAGCATAACGTCGGACTCGTTGATCGCACCAACTGCACCGTGGATAACGCGCACGCGTACTTCCTCGTTAGACAGCTTTTCGAGCGATGCGCGCAGTGCCTCGACCGAACCCTGTACGTCGGCCTTGACGATGATGGACAGTTCCTTCATCTCGCCTTCCTGAATGGAAGCGAACAGGTTATCCAGAGTAACCTTGTGGAACTGCTTATTGCGCTCGTCCTTCTCCTTCTGCTTGCGCTGCTCGACCAGCTCACGTGCCATGCGCTCGTCGTCGACTGCGTAGAAGATATCACCAGCGCCCGGAACTTCGCCCAGACCGATGATCTCGACCGGAACAGACGGGCCGGCAGACTGAATCTTCTTACCGTCGTCGTCGGTCATCGCACGGACACGGCCAACTGCCGTACCGGCAACGACAACGTCACCCGCATGCAGCGTACCGTTCTGTACGAGCACGGTTGCAACCGGGCCGCGGCCCTTGTCGAGCTTTGCCTCGATGACCGTACCCTTTGCCTGACGGTCGGGGTTTGCCTTGAGGTCGGAAACCTCGGCGGTCAGCAGAACCATCTCGAGCAGGTTCTCGATGCCCTGGCCAAACTTTGCCGAGATGTTGCAGACGATGGTATCGCCGCCCCACTCCTCGGGCACCAGCTCGTACTCGGTCAGCTGCTGGAGCACGCGGTCGGGGTTTGCGCCTTCCTTATCGATCTTGTTGACGGCAACGATGATCGGTACGTTCGCTGCCTTTGCATGGTTGATCGCCTCGATGGTCTGCGGCATGATGCCGTCGTCGGCTGCGACAACCAGGATCGCGATATCGGTAACCTGTGCGCCGCGGGCACGCATGGATGTGAACGCCGCGTGACCCGGGGTATCCAGGAAGGTAATGGGCTTGCCGTCTACCTGTACACGGTATGCACCGATGTGCTGGGTAATACCGCCGGCCTCGCCCTCGGTGACCTTGGTCTTACGGATGGCGTCGAGCAGAGAGGTCTTACCGTGGTCAACGTGACCCATAACGACGACAACCGGATCGCGGGGCTTGAGATCTTCGTCCTTGTCCTCGTGCTCGTCGAACAGACGCTCCTCGATGGTGACATGGACTTCCTTCTCAACCTTTGCACCCATCTCCTCGGCAACCAGTGCCGCGGTGTCAAAGTCGATGGTCTCGGAGACCGAAGCCATAACGCCCAGCTTCATCAGTTCCTTGATGACGTCCGCTGCGGTGCGCTTCATGCGCTGTGCGAACTCGCCGACGTTGATCTCGTCCGGAATGGAGACCTTGAGCTGTACCTTCTTGGCAGCAGCCTGCTGCTGCTGACGCTGCAGGCGGCGCATCTTCTCCTGCTCCTCCTGACGGCGCTTGCCCGATGCCTGCTGCTTGGCACGCTGGTCGGACTTCTTGGTCAGCTTCTGCTTCTTCTGGCTGGACGAGGACATACGCTCTGCCTTCTCGGAAACCAGAGAATCAATGCGCTC
This sequence comes from Butyricicoccus pullicaecorum, assembly GCF_002160355.1. Taxonomy (NCBI): domain Bacteria; kingdom Bacillati; phylum Bacillota; class Clostridia; order Eubacteriales; family Butyricicoccaceae; genus Butyricicoccus; species Butyricicoccus pullicaecorum. The sequence goes on along the minus strand of NZ_NFKK01000004.1, from coordinate 229,588 downwards.
GTCGTACTTGTCGAGGTTGACGTCGCCGCCGGTACGGGTATCGATGCGGTGTACCTGCTTAACGCGGCTGTGCTGCTGCGGCTGTGCCTGCTGCTGCGGCTGCTGCTGGGACGACTGCTTGTTGTCCTTTGCCGGCTGCTGTGCCTGCTGCTTGCTCGCCTCCTGCTTGTGTGCAGCTGCCTGCTGGCGCGACTCTGCCAGCTTCTTGCTGCGCGCCTGCTGCTGGCGCTCGAGTACGCCCTCGAGGTCGGCAACCTGATTGTCACGGGTCATAACCTCAAAAATCAGGCTCAGCTCGTTATCCTCCAGAACCTGCATGTGGTTCTTGGGCGCCTTGGCGTACTTCGCCAAAATATCGGTCACTTCTTTGTTGCCCACGCCAAAGTCCTTTGCGACTTCGTGGACGCGGTATTTATTTTCTAATGCCATTGGCGTTCACCTCCAGAAAGATTTCCACCTGGCCGCGCTCACACGCGGCGCGTGGTTTTGGAAGGCCGCCGAATCCCGTTCGGAACACGGCGGAATATGCAAACGCGGATTATCCGCGGGATTTTTTATCCTTTTTGATGCCCTTGCGGCTGTCAATGCGCGTCTTTTTCTGAGCGACGCGGGCGGCAGCCAGTCGGTTCTCCTCCGAGCTGTCCGCGAACTTCTTTGCCGCAGCCTGTGCCATGCCGATATCCTGCATGGCGCACACAGCGCAGTCCGGGAAACCGACCGCGCGGCCGAGCTCGGCCTTTGCGCAGGGCAGACGGAAGACCGGTACGCGGGCATCGTGCCGCATGACCTTGCGGCGGGTGGCCTCGCCCACGTCCTCAGCCAGGAAGATGGCACGGGCACGGCCCTCTGCGACCAGCTCTGCCGTCAGCGCTTCACCGACTGCCAGCTTGCCCGCACGGCGTGCCAGACCGATCAGGCCCAAAAGCGGCTCAATCTGCATGTCCGGCCTCCTCCATGCGCTTTTCCAGCGCATCATACACCTCTGCCGGAATATCGCAGCCGAAGGCACGCTCCAGTGCGCGCGCCTTGCGGGCTTTCTTCAGGCATTCGGGATTTTGACACAGATAGGCGCCGCGACCCGGGGCTTTTCCCCTGAAATCCAGCGTGATTTCGCCCTCAGGCGAGCGCACGGCGCGAATCAGGGCACGCTTTTCGTACATGGTGCGGCAGCCCAGGCATTGCCGCATCGGAATCTTCTTGTGCTGCATCACGGCTGTCCTCCCAGACAAACTTAGGCCTGCGATGCCGGCGCGATGTCGATCTTGCAGCCGGTCAGCTTAGCAGCCAGACGTGCGTTCTGGCCTTCCTTACCGATCGCCAGAGACAGCTGATCGTCGGGCACGATGACGCGGCAAGCCTTGGTCTCGGGCTGCATGGTAGCAGAAATAACATCTGCCGGAGCCAGTGCTGCCGATACAAACGCAGCGGTGTCCTCGCTCCACTTGATGATGTCGATCTTCTCGCCGCCCAGCTCGTCAACGATGTTGCCGACACGTGCGCCGCGGGTACCGACGCATGCACCGATCGGGTCAACGTTCGGGTCGTTCGAGGTGACTGCGATCTTGGTGCGGCTGCCTGCCTCACGCGCAATGGACTTAACCTCTACGATACCGTCGTGAATCTCGGGTACTTCCAGCTCGAACAGACGCTTGACCAGACCCGGATGGGTACGGGAGATCAGGATCTGCGGGCCGCGGGTGCCCTTGCGAACCTCGATGACGTAAACCTTGATGCGGTCGCCTTCCTTGAACTGCTCGGTGCGTACCTGCTCGGACAGCGGCAGCATTGCCTCGGTCTTTTCACCCTGCGAGATCATTTCCAGCATGTAGCCGCCGCGCGGGTCGATACGGGAAACGGTTGCGGTCAGAATTTCATGCTCCTTGGACTCGAACTCGGACAGTACCATGCCGCGCTCTGCCTCACGGATGCCCTGGATGATGACCTGCTTTGCGGTCTGGGCTGCGATGCGGCCAAAGGACTTGGTCGGGATGTCGATGTCAATGACGTCGCCCAGAACTGCGCCAGCCTTATACTCGCGTGCTTCCTCGACGGTCATCTCCTCGTACGGCTCATAAACATCGTCTACAACGGTCTTGCGGACAAACATGCGGATGTCCTTGCCCTGACGGTCGGGTACGACGTATACATTATCGGTCATACCGTCGTTTTCACGCTTATATGCGGTGATGAGTGCCTGACCGACGCGGTCGAGCATGTAGTCAACCGGAATGCCCTTCTCCTTTTCCAGCTGCTCGAGGGCGGCAAAAAATTCCTTATTGATCATTGTGGTTGTGATTCACTCCTTATATCTTAGCGGGTGCCCCGTTCAGGACACATTCTTTCTCTCTTAAAACTGCACGGTCAGGCGAACGGATGCAACGTCCGCAGCCTCGTATACAACGGTCTGGCCGCCGACCTCGACGGTGACGTTGCCGTTATCATAACCCATCAGCTTGCCCTCGACGATCTTTGCGCCGTCGATCGCACGGTAGAACTTGACCTCAACGGTCTCACCGATGTACTTTGCGAAGTGCTCGGGCTTCTTCAGGCGGCGTTCCAAGCCTGCCGAGGACACGCACAGCGTATAAGGCGGCAGAGAATCAAAGTCCTTCGCGTCCAGCATGGGATCGATCGCACGCGAAATCTGCTCGCAGTGGTCGATGTCCACACCGCCGTCGCGGTCGATCGTGATGGTCAGCATGTACTGGCCACCCTCTTTTTCAAATTCCACGTCCCAAAGCGTTACGCCTGCCTGCTCGCACAGCGGCAGCGCCATTTCCTCCACGCGGCGGATCAGTTCCTTGGTCTGCATACCTACCTCCTCAAAAATGGTCATAAGCAATAAGAAAGAGTGGGTTGCCCCACTCTCCGAAAAACTTACATACTACTTTTGTTAGTATACCATCTTTTTTTGCCCGATGCAAGCCGTCTGGAAAATTTTTTGCAGCGGTTCCTGTCTTTTTTGCGCACATTCTGCCGGTCAGAGCGGCACCTTTCCGTATTTCGGGCTGTCGCCGAAACGATTTGCGCCGTCACTGTCCATCAGCAGCATCACACAGACTGCAATCCCACCAAAGGGAATCAGTCCCAAGAGTACCCACCAGCCACGCTTGTCGATATCATGTAAACGGCGTACCGCCATAGACAGCATGGGAATGGCTGCCAAAACGGTGAAAATCACATCGGCATAGGGGAAAAATGCGCCCAGAAGCAGACTGATGGCAATCGTAATCAGGAACGCTTCCCAGTACGTCGCTCTCCGCGTCCGACCGGAAAAGTCAAACGCACGCGCCCACATCTCAATAAATGCACCAAAAGCATTGGTTTCCATATAACGTCTCTCCTTTCCCGCCCTCAGGCGATAATCGGGTCCGGGCCTGAGGCCCGGCGCGGTCCAGCCGCGCAGGCTGGCCGCCGTCCGCAGACGGCGGAATTCTCTTTTTGATTTTCCCGTCTCCCGCAAGGGAAAATCAACCAAAACTTAACTTTCAGCGCGTCCGCGGACGCGCAAATCTCCGCGGCTGAAAGCCGCTCATGAAAACCAACCTGCCGGATTGGTTTTCCCTAACCTTTTACTTCCCCTCAATCTCCATAACCGCCATCTGTTCCCGGCTGACTCCGTTCTTCTTCCCGTAGCTGACCCAGTACCGCGTCGATGCCCGTACGAACATCCCACGCGTCAGCGGCATGCTCACATGCAGCACCCGCGCCTTGCCCTGCACGATCGCCGCCGCAAGCTGCCCGAGCTTGCGCTTCACCAGCCCACAAAACGGCGTGTCCAAAATGGCCTCACCGCTCGCAATCTTGAGCACCGACCCAAACCGATACCCATTCTGACGGCAGAACAGCTCGACCATGCGCACGGCGATATCGTTCTGGTGATGTTCAAAAAATCCGCAGTTAATCAGCACCGAAATGACCGGTTTGCGCTCCGGCGGACAGGTTTCCAGCGTCTTGAGGAAGTCAAGCAGCGTCACCGGCAAGCCGTCCGCATACAGCGGAAAGACCAGCAGCACGTCGGACACTTCGTTCATCTTCTCGCACAGCGCGGCGTGATTGGTTCGGGTGATGTTCTGGTACTCACACTGCACTTTGCAGCGGTTCATAAACAGCGCGGCGTAGCGCTTGGAGTTGGAGCGCGGCGCACGCGGGCTGCCGTTCAAAATCAGGATGCCTGCCATGCCCGTACCTCCTGCGCTGCGGCCTGTTCTACCTCGTCCTCGGTCACAAACCGGATCTCATAGGACGAAAAGTTCATGTTCTTGGCATTTCTCGCAACCAGTGCACGGAAAATTTCGCGTTCCTCGTCCGATGTCGTGCCGTAGGCGAGAATAACTGCGCGTTTGGGTTCGACCGCACGCTGGACATGGTGCGTCTCGCCGTCCAGCACGCGGATGAACGCCTGCTGCACCGGAATGGCACGCTCGAGCATGGTTTTCATGGGGCTGTCATAGCCGCCGTACTTGACCCTGCTTACATATAGGACGCGTTCGCTTTTGGCGATGACCGGGTAAATCCTCACCGCGTCGTCACGAATCACGCACCGCCCCGGCGTCTTTGTCCAGCAGCCAAAGCAGCCGACACAGTGCGCAATCCGGCAGCTGGACAGGTCGAAATATCGGGTGTCCGCGTCCAGGCTGTCCGAAAGCGGCAGAGGGCGGTCGCTCAATACAAGTTTCATCTTTTACTTCTCCATACAGGGACAGATGGAAAATATATCCCATACCGTCCGGGTTTCTATCAGTCCCCCCTATTCTACCACGTCCAATTTGCGGCGTAAATCCTGAATTTTAACAGACTGCCCCTGAGCATGCTCAGATGATATTGAGCATACCCATCCACAGGCACATGATAATGACAATGGCCAGCACCACGCGCCCGATGACCTGCCAGAAACGATAGTATTCGCTCGGCTCGCAGTCGCCGTCGACATACCGTCGGTAGCGCAGCTCAAAAAACAAGTCGGGATACAGGATATCCACCCACAAAAAGAAGGCTACAATTAGAGCAGGCAACAGCATAAGCGGCTCGCCGCGGGTCTCGTACGACTCTTCCAAGCGCATTACTGTCCAGCCATACTGCGTACCGTATCCGGGAAAATATTCCACTGGCTCAGGCTCTGCGTCTCCACGGATGTGAAAATCGAGACCATCCACAATGTCAAAGTCTTCGGTCGCGATCATATAATCGTGCGTGCGGGCGTTCGAGGTCAGTACACATCCCTCAAAGACCGGTGTGCCATTTTCGTAAAATTGTGCTCCGCGTGTTCCATCCAGCTCGGTCTTGACAACTTCATATTGTCGGCTTTGGCCGTTCACCGAAAAGTCGATCTGTGCACCGTTTTGGGTTGGGGTGATGTGCAATACATAGTGTATGCCGTCCTTTTTCCCCTGAAAACTGCCGTCTCTCTGTTTGACCAGAAAGGCATCCTGATACCAGATACCGGTCTGGAACATGAAATAGAGATAGAGCGGGATAAGGACAGCGGCGAGTGCGACAATGGCGATGATGCACTGTTTTTTATAGGTCTTCCAGATGCGGGTCAACATAAGGACACCCCCAGTTTATTCGGAAAAATCTCTCTGTTTCCCTCATTGTAGCACAGATTATGGCAGATACAAGAGGGAGATTATGATTACAGATTTTCTTTTCCGTTTAAGTACAGCACCAGCGAAACGACAAAAACGATGAGGACGAGCAGCAATGCGAGCAAGCTGGTCGGATAGGTCAGGTAGCTCCATGCGCTGGTTTCCCATTCTCCGGTGATTTTGTCGAGTGATTGGAGGATTTTGAGTGAGAACAACTCTAGGGAGAGTATCAAAGCACTGGCAATCATGCCGATCTGGCCGATTTGCTTTCGATTCATGGAGGGGATTCCCCTTTCATAAGGACGGAATTTTGATGATTTTTTATTATTGTAGCACAGGCGGGTATGGGTGGCAAGGTGGGATTTTGTGGGATGAAAAAAGCCCCAATCCAGCGGGTTGGGCTTATGAGCGGCTTTCAGCCGCGGGGGGATTTCGCTCGCTGCGGCGAGCGAGTGAAACGAAAGTTTTGTTGATTTTCGCTTCGCGAAAATCAAAAGGGGGATTCCGCGTCCTGCGGGACGCGGCTCAGGGCTCTGCCCTGAGAACCCGCAGCCTTTCGAGAAAGGCTGGCGAAAGCTTCCATTAGGGGTGCGGTGGTTTGGGCAAAAAAAATCAGTTCACCTGGGAGCACGCCTCAGGTGAACTGACCTTTATGCGTTAACCTTTACAAAAAAGCGCTAACGCCTGACACTTTGAACTTATACCAGCTCGATGATTGCCATCTCAGCGCAGTCACCACGGCGGGGACCGGTCTTGATGATGCGGGTGTAACCACCGTTACGCTCAGCGTACTTCGGAGCAATCTCAGAGAACAGCTTTGCAACAACAGCTTCCTTGGTAACGAAAGCCATAGCCTGACGGCGGGTTGCCAGGGTGTTCTTCTTGCCCAGGGTGATCATCTTCTCGCACAGGGGAGCGACTTCCTTTGCACGTGCCAGGGTGGTCTCGATTCTGCCGTTCTCCAGCAGGAAAGTTACCATTGCACGCAGCATCGCCATACGGTGTTCGGTCGTGCGGCCGAGCTTACGATTTGCTGCCATGTTCGTGTACCTCCATATATAGGTCAATAGATATAAAGCGACGGCGCGGCAAAACGCCGCCGCTTTCGTGCTAAATTACCAGGGCGCTCCTGATCTTGTCAGCAAGCGCGTGGGCCGGGGAAACTTATTCCTCGGACTTGGCAAGCGACAGACCCATAGCCTCCAGCTTGCCGATGACTTCCTCGAGCGACTTGCGTCCGAGGTTTCTTACCTTCATCATGTCCTCTTCCGAGGTGTTGATGAGGTCCTCTACCGTGTTGATGCCAGCACGCTTGAGGCAGTTGAACGAACGTACCGAGAAGTCCAGCTCTTCGATGGTCATCTCCAGTACCTTGTCGTGCTGTGCCTCCGCCTTCTCTACGACGGTAGACTTCGAGCCGATCTCCTCCGAGAGATCAACAAACAGGTCAAGGTGATCGCGCAGAACCTTTGCACCCAGAGAAACTGCGTCACGCGCATGGATGGTGCGGTCGGTCCAGATCTCCAGCGTCAGCTTGTCGTAGTCGGTCGTGTTGCCGACACGGGTGTTCTCTACGGTATAGTTTACCTTGTACACCGGGGTGTAGATCGAGTCCACCGGAATGACGCCGATCGCGTTCTGATTCTGCTTGTTGCGCTCTGCCGGAACGTATCCGCGGCCGGATGCCAGGGTGATCTCCATAGACAGGCGCGCGTCGCTCATCAGGGTCGCAATATGCAGGTCCGGGTTCAGGATCTCGACCTCGCCATCCGAATGGATGTCACCGGCCTTGACCTCGCCTTCGCCTGCGGCTTCGATATAGACGGTCTTCGGACCATCGCAGTAAAGCTTGGCAATGATGCCCTTTACATTGAGGACGATCTCAGTTACGTCCTCCTTCACACCGGGAATGGTGGAAAACTCATGCTGCACGCCAGCGATTTTGATGGAGGTCGCGGCAGTGCCCGGGAGGGACGACAGCAGGATGCGGCGCAGGGAGTTACCCAGCGTCGTGCCATAGCCTCGCTCCAGCGGCTCTACGACGAATCTGCCATAGGAGCCGTCTTCTGCCAGCTCCTCGCAATCAATGCGCGGCTTTTCAATTTCGATCATTGTAAGATACCCTCCTTTTCATGCGGCCAATTCACTTGTAATATCGATGGAAATTTCACGCGCCCCGCGAAAATCGCGGCAGCGCGTAAAAGAAATCCAAGGAAATAAGGGTTTGGCTTATTTGGAGTACAGCTCGACGATCAGGTGCTCGGCTACCTCGTAGTCGATGTCGTCACGAGCAGGCATTGCAACGATCTTGCCCTCGAAGGAGTCGTTTGCCTTTTCAATCCACTTCGGGCAAGCCTTCTTGCCGTTCTCCTCGAGCAGAGTCTTGAACTTGGTCGAGGTGCGGGACTTCTCGCATACTGCAACAACGTCGCCCAGCTTTACCTGGTAGGAAGCGATGTTGACGCGCTTGCCGTTTACGGTGAAGTGTGCATGGCTAACCAGCTGGCGAGCCTCACGACGGGTGTTTGCAAAACCCATGCGGTAAACGGTGTTGTCCAGGCGGCGCTCCAGCTCCTGCAGCAGGATCTCACCGGTGATGCCCTGCTTCTTCTCAGCCTTCTCGTAGTACTTACGGAACTGCTTCTCCAGGACGCCGTAGATGAACTTGACCTTCTGCTTCTCGGTCAGCTGCATGCCGTACTCGGACTGCTTGCGGCGGGACTGCTTCGGGTTGCGCTTGGTCTCCTTGGAGTAACCAAGAACTGCAGGGGAAATGCCCAGGGTCTTACATCTCTTCAGAATGGGCTGCGTATTCTTTGCCATTATTGGTTTCCTCCTTGATTAAACTCTTCTTCTCTTGGGCGGGCGGCAGCCGTTGTGCGGGATCGGGGTAACGTCCTTGATCATGGTTACCTCGAGGCCGGTTGCCTGCAGCGCACGGATGGCTGCCTCACGGCCGGAACCCGGGCCCTTTACGTAGACCTCTACGGTCTTCAGGCCATGCTCCATAGCTGCCTTTGCAGCAGTCTCTGCAGCGGTCTGTGCAGCGTAGGGGGTAGACTTACGAGAGCCACGGAAACCCATCTCACCAGCGGATGCCCAGGACAGAGCGTTGCCGTTGGTGTCGGTGATGGTAACGATGGTATTATTGAAAGAGGAGCGGATATGAGCCGCGCCCTTTTCGATATTCTTGCGCTCGCGACGCTTGGTGCGTACCTGAGCGCCCTTCTTCTGAACCTTAGCCATTTATGCTCCCCTCCTTACTTCTTCTTGTTCGCAATGGTCTTCTTCGGGCCCTTGCGGGTACGTGCGTTGGTCTTGGTGCGCTGACCGCGAACCGGCAGGCCACGGCGATGACGCAGGCCGCGGTAGCAGCCGATCTCAACCAGACGCTTGATGTTGAGGCCGATCTCACGGCGCAGGTCACCCTCTACGGTGTAGCCGTGCTCGATGCACTCACGCAGCTTTGCTGCTTCTTCCTCAGTCAGATCCTTAACGCGGGTGTCCGGGTTGATACCGGTCTTGGTCAGGATTTCGTTGGACAGCTTCCGTCCGATGCCGTAGATGTAGGTCAGGCCGATCTCTACGCGCTTCTCACGCGGAAGGTCAACACCGGCAATACGTGCCATTTACATTTACCTCCAAAGTATCTTGCTGGGACGTGTGTGCGGTAACCAGTCTAAGGGCCGTCCCCGCCCTTGTAGCGCCGTGCGCCTGGGCGCACGTGCTTGTTGGTACCGTCGCTTGTATATTGGGAATCCCGAACGGAATCCCCACACAAAGAAGCGCCGGAGACAGAACTTTGCTTGCCTCCGTGTGGGATACAGCCGCACGTTCTGCGACCAGGGGTGTCTTTTTGCTTCCCTGCCGCAGCCGTTTGCGGAGCGCTCTAACCCAAGGGTCGTTTCCCTTAAATTAGCCCTGCTTCTGCTTGTGCTTCGGGTTCTGGCAGATGACCATTACGCGGCCCTTGCGGCGAATGATCTTGCACTTTTCACAGATCGGCTTTACAGACGGTCTTACTTTCATGAGAATAAACCTCCATCAGATAATAGATCGGTGGTGGATAACGGCTCCGCGGTCACGTTGGAGCCTCCGCCCGCCTTTTCATCACAAAGGGCGTCTTACTTGGAACGCCAGGTGATGCGGCCGCGGGTCAGGTCGTAGGGCGACATCTGCACGGTGACCTTGTCGCCGGGTAAAATGCGGATAAAGTTCATGCGGAGCTTACCCGAGATGTGAGCCAGGATCTTGTGCCCGTTGGGCAGCTCAACCTGGAACATCGCATTGGGCAGCGCCTCTATGACGGTACCTTCCAGCTCAATTACGTCGTCTTTAGCCATGTTCGCTTTCCCTTTCTTGGTCAGTGTTTTGGTTCTCACCTGCCCAGATGGACAGGGCTTTCCGGATATCGCTGTTGGTGAGTCGTCCGGTTGTCAGAAGCTTTTCCCGGGTGCGTTCGTCGCAGTGTGCGACAAACGTGGTGTGTCTGCGCTTTTTGCGCTTGGGCTTTTCCGCCCGGCGCAGCTTGCCGTTTGCAAGCCAGAGGAAGTTCTCCTCCTCGCGCACGACCAGCATCACTTCGTCCCGGTCGCGTCCGGCCAGCGAGATCACCAGGTCAGATACATGGGAACACATGGTCACAGCACCTCGCCGTCGATGGCCGTCAAGATTTCCGGCTCGCCATCGGTAATGGCGATCGTGTTTTCATAGTGTGCCGACAGCTTGCCGTCCTTGGTCTTGACGGTCCAGCCGTCAGACAGAACGCGCACGTCGTACACACCGGCGTTTACCATCGGTTCGACCGCAAGGGTCATACCTCTTTGCAGGCGGACGCCATGTCCCGGGCGGCCGAAGTTCGGAACTTCGGGCGACTCGTGGAGCTGGCGGCCAACGCCGTGACCTACGAAGGAGCGGACGACAGAGAACCCGTTGGCCTGGGCGTAGGCTTGCACCGCGGCCGAGATATCGGAAACGCGGCAGCCCTCTCGGGCAAACTTGATGCCCTCATAGAAGCTCTGCCGGGTTACCTCGATCAGCCGCTTGGCCTCTTCGGAGACCTCCCCGCACGGTACTGTGCACGCACAGTCGCCGTGGAAGCCGCCGATATAGGCACCAACGTCAATCTTTACGATATCGCCCGAGCGGACGACCCGCTTTTTGGAAGGGATACCGTGAATGACCTCGTCATTGATCGATACACAGGCGCTCGCCGGAAAGCCGCCGTAACCGAGGAAGGAGGGCTTAGCGCCCGCCTCCTCAATGGTCTTGCGGACAATCCGGTCGATGTCGTCCGTGGTAACCCCGGGAGCGACCGCGTCATACGCTGCCTTCCGCGCCAGGGCGGTGATCCGGCAGGCGACGCGCATGCGCTCCAGTTGTTCATTCGTTTTGATCGGAATCATATCTTACAGACCCAGCGCCTGGCATGCCAGAACCTTGGTCTGTTCAATGCCCTGTGCGCCGTCGATGCTCTTGAGCTTGCCCTGTGCGCCGTAGTAATCCTTCAGCGGCTCGGTCTGCTCGTGATAGGTCGCAAGACGATGCTTGACCACGTCCGGCTTGTCGTCCTTGCGGATGTGCAGCGTATCGCCGCAGACGTCGCAGACGCCTTCCTGCTTGGGCGGGTTCGCCTTGATGTGGTAGGTCGCGCCGCACTTGAGGCAGACGCGGCGGCCGGTCATGCGGCCTTCGATGACCGCGTCATCAACTTCGAGCGACAGCGCGCAGTCGATAGAAGCGATCTGGTCGAGTGCCTCGGCCTGCGGGATGGTGCGCGGGAAACCGTCCAGGATGAAGCCGTTTTTGCAGTCATCCTGAGCGATACGGTCACGCAGCAGGTCGATGACGAGCTGATCGGGTACCAGCTGGCCGGCATCCATAAATGCCTTAGCCTTCTGGCCAAGCTCAGTTTTATTGGCAATGGCCTCGCGCAGGATGTTGCCGGTCGAAACCGACGGAACGCCCATCTTTTCAATCAGATAGGACGCGAGCGTGCCCTTGCCGGCGCCAGGAGCGCCTAAAAGAATCAGATTCACAGAAAATGCCCCCTAAATTACTCCAAGAAGCCCTTGTGGTGACGCATCATCATCTGTGCCTCGAGCTGCTTGACAGTCTCAAGCGCAACGCCGACGACGATGATGACCGAGGTGCCGCCCAGTGCAACATTGCGCAGGTTGGAGTTGAATGCGCCAATGATGAGCGGAACCAGCGCGACGACGCACAGGAAGATCGCGCCAACAAAGACAACCTTGCCCAGTGCCTTCATAATGAAGTCGGACGTGGGCTTGCCGGGACGGAAGCCCGGGATATAACCGCCGTTCTTCTTCAGGTTGTTCGCAATCTCGATGGGATTAAACTGAATCGAAGCGTAGAAGTACGAGAAACCGAAGATCATAACCGCATAGAGTGCGATATAGAACGGGGAAGTCTGCTGGAACAGGCTCATAATCGAGGCTCCGACCGTGCCTGCCTCGGGATTCCAGAACATCTGGATGGTCGCCGGCAGAGACAGGATCGAAGACGCGAAGATGATCGGCATAACGCCGGTTGCGTTGACCTTGATCGGCAGGTGAGTCGACTGGCCACCGTACATCTTGCGGCCCACAACGCGCTTTGCGTACTGGATCGGGATGCGGCGCTCAGCATTCGACATGTAGACGATGAATACGACCATCGCCAGACCGACCAGGATCATAAGGATGCCGATGACTGCGGAAGTCTTGAACAGCTGCATAACTGCAGTTGCCAGAGAAGGACCGCGGGAGATAATGCCCGCGAAAAGGATGATCGAGATACCGTTGCCGATACCGTTCTGGGTGATGTGCTCGCCCATCCACATAATCAGCGCAGTACCTGCGGTGAACGCCATGATGATGACGATTGCAGCCCAGACGCCGGTCTCGGTCAGCAGACCCCAGCTCTTAAGCAGCATGTAGTAGGAGAAGCCCTGAACGAAGCCGAGCAGAACAGCAACGTAGCGCGTCCAGCTTGCGATCTTCTTCTGGCCTTCCTCACCGCCGTCCTTAACCATGTGCTCGAGAGCAGGGATGGCAACGGTCAGCAGCTGCAGGATAATCGATGCGTTGATATAGGGAGTGATGCCCATTGCGAAAATCGTCGCATTGGACAGGCCGCCGCCGGTGAAGACATCCATGAAGCTCAGAAGCGAGCCGTTGGAGGTCTGCTGCTCAAAGACCTGAGACAGCATGGCGAAATCTACGAACGGAACCGGGATAGAAGAACCGAGGCGGAAGATGAAGACAATGAACAGAGTGTACAGAATCTTCTTACGCAGTTCTGCGACCCGCCACGCATTCTTGATGGTCTCGAGCACCTTAGATCACCTCGGCCTTTCCGCCTGCCTTCTCGATCTTCTCCTTTGCGGAAGCAGAGAATGCCGCAGCCTTTACGGTAAGGCTCTTGGTCAGCTCGCCGTTGCCAAGGATCTTGACGCCGTCGAGTGCCTTAGAGATGACACCGGTCTCGAGCAGCAGCTCGGTGGTAACCTCGGTGCCGTTCTCGAAACGCTCCAGAGCGGAAACGTTAACCGGTGCGTAGGTGGTGCCGAAGATATTGTTGAAACCGCGCTTGGGCAGACGGCGTGCCAGAGGCATCTGGCCACCCTCAAAGCCCGGGCGAACGCCGCCGCCGGAGCGAGCCCACTGGCCCTTGTGACCGCGGCCTGCGGTCTTGCCGTTACCGGAACCAGCGCCACGACCCTTGCGGTATGCCTTCTTGGTAGAACCCAGAGCGGGCTGTAAGTCCTGAAGCTTCATGTCGTTACGCCTCCTCTACGATTTCGATGAGGTAGCCGATCTGAGCCAGCTTGCCGCGGGTTGCAGCGTTGTCCGGCTGAACGGTTACGTCGTTGATTTTCTTAAGACCCAGAGCGTGAGCGGTCGCGATGTGCTGCTGCTTGCGGCCTGCCAGGCTCTTTTTGAGGGTAATCTGAATGTTTGCCATGTCTATTACCCCTCCTATTACAGTTCGTTTACGTCTTTGCCGCGAACTGCTGCAACCTCAGCTGCATTGCGCAGGCTCTTGAGGCCCTCGATGGTTGCGGTTACAACGTTCTGCGGATTGTTGGAACGCAGGCACTTGGTACGGATATCCTTAATGCCAGCTGCCTCAACGACAGCACGGACAGCGCCGCCTGCGATAACACCGGTACCAGGAGCAGCGGGCTTCATCAGCACGCGGCCTGCACCGAACTCACCGATTACCTCGTGGGGAATGCTGGTGCCCTTGAGGGAAATCTTGATGAGGTTCTTCTTTGCATCCTCAATACCCTTGCGGATCGCGTCGGGAACTTCGGAGGCCTTGCCCAGACCGAAGCCAACGGTGCCCTTGCCGTCGCCTACGACTACGAGAGCCGCAAACTTGAAGATACGACCGCCCTTAACAGTCTTGGATACGCGATTGAGAGCGACGACGGTTTCCTTGAACTCGTCCTCTCTCTTCTCGTTACGATCAAACTTAGCCATGTTTTACCTCCTCCCGACTTAAAACTGAAGGCCGCCCTCGCGAGCGCCCTCTGCGAGTTCCTTCACGCGGCCGTGGTACAGATAGCCACCGCGGTCAAATACGACATTCTCGATGCCCTTTGCCTTGCAGCGCTCTGCTACCAGCAGACCAACCTTCTTTGCAGCGTCCTTGTTGCCGCCGTACTCGGTGAAGTCCTTCTCAATCGTCGAAGCGGAGACGAGGGTCACGCCGGCTACGTCGTCGATCACCTGTGCATAGATGTTCTTTGCGCTTCTGTATACGTCAAGACGGGGGCACTGAGCGGTGCCGGAGATCTTGCCGCGTACTCTCTTATGGCGCTTCAGGCGCGCCTTGTTAGAATCCTTCTTAGAAACCATTTAAGCACACTCTCCTTTCTTACTTCTTCTTGCCGCCGGTCTTGCCTTCCTTGCGGCGGATGTGCTCATCAACGTACTTGATGCCCTTGCCCTTATACGGCTCCGGCGGACGCTTCTCGCGTACTTCCGCTGCAAACTGGCCGACCTTCTGCTTGTCGGGACCGGAAATGATGATCTTGTTGGGGTTCGGAACCTCGATGGAGATGCCGTCGATCTCGCTCATAACAACCTGATGAGAGAAACCGAGGTTCATAACCAGATCCTTGCCCTGCTTTGCAACACGGTAACCTACGCCGTTAACGTCCAGCTCCTTCTTGAAGCCCTCGGTTACGCCGACAACCATGTTGTGGATCAGGGTGCGGGTCAGGCCATGCAGTGCGCGGTTCTGCTTCTCGTCGTTCGGACGGGTAACAACGATCTCGTTGTTCTCAACAGCAACCTGCATGTTCGGATGAAGCTCGCGGGTCAGGGTTTCCTTAGCGCCCTTAACCGTAATGACATTGCCGTCCAGGGTGACAGTAACACCAGCGGGGATGGCAATAGGCATTCTACCAATTCTCGACATTGTGAATTACCTCCTTACCATACGAACGCCAGGACTTCGCCGCCGACGTTCAGCTCGCGAGCCTTCTTGTCGGTCATGACGCCCTTGGACGTAGAAATGATGGCAACGCCCAGGCCACGGAGAACCTTGGGCAGCTCCTGTGCACCAGCGTAGACGCGCAGGCCGGGCTTGGATACACGCTTGATGCCGGTGATTGCCTTCTGGCGGTTTGCACCGTACTTCAGGGTGATGCGGATGAGGCCCTGGTTGCCGTTGTCAACGAGCTGGAAAGCCTTGATGTAGCCCTCGTCGAGCAGGATCTGCGCGATGGACTTCTTCATCTTGGACGCCGGTACGTCAACGGTCTCGTGACGAGCAGCGCCCGCGTTGCGGATGCGGGTCAGCATATCCGCAATCGGATCAGTGATCTGCATTACTTTTGCTCCTTTCAGAAGTTTGGCGGTACTTCGTGTGGGTTCGCCCACGGGTTGCCGCCCACTTTTCTTACTAACGCTGCCGTGACCTTTTCACGGCAGGTGCTGGGGAAAAATATAAAAATCGATGGCCTGTTTTTGACCAGACCATCGATAATTATAACACAGTAAGAGCCCGTCCGCAATGGAAATTATGCCGATTTTTGCGCAGAAAATTCCCTTTGGGCGGGTCAAAATGTTATAACGGCAGGTCGGCCGTTTTTTGCGCTCCACAGACCGCGCCGGATGAAAACCGGTTGACGGCCAGCGGGCGGGCAGTGCTCTAAATTGGCACCGCGCTCGGCCTCAAAATTGAGGCTGGCAGTTAAGCGTGCATCGCACGTCTACAACATATTATATCAAAGATACGCCCGGGGTTGCAAGATTTTTTTCGCGCGATTTCGCACAATTTTGCAGGAAGTTTTTGGGCAGTTTGACCGGATGACCAAGCGTACCCGCCATCTTATGAATTGACTTTTTCATCGCTTTGTATTATAGTAAGGATAGAAAAAGGGCGCGTTACCAGCAGACGGTTACGCCCTCAGAGTTTAGTCAGAAAATGACCGCAACTCATTGGCGTGGGGGCGGTCATTTTCTTTTGCAAATCTGGAAAATCAGACCGGCAAATCCTATGAGTACCAGACAAAACTGAAACAGTTCTGAATATGTCACCATAAGATCACCCCCTTCCTTTCGGAATGGAGGACATAACCGCCTACCGTAGATTTCGGCAACCTTACGGAATCAGAAAACACCCCTGTGGGGTGTTTTCCCGTAAGGCTGTGACCGACTTGCTCGGTCAAGGCCCGAAATCCATGCACCGATACCATTTCTACAATACAAAAGGCACCTTACGGTGCCTTTTTCTTATTTTTATGTCCGTTGGGCGATTTTATAGTCAACTTCGACCGAGCCGGTCTCCCCTGCCGGTTTGGCCTCGAACAGGTAGTCGGTCTTTTCCCATCTGACCTCTGCCGAGATATGCCCCTCAGCACCCGGTTCGATCACGCGCGCGCCCGTGCGGTTGATCGTGATCTCGACCGGGTCGAATCCTTCATTCCGAATCCAGAAATTCACCGTTCCGCCATGCTCGGCGGTCAGCGACTGGGTCAGTTCCAATCCTCTCCAGGACGAAGTGCCCTCGGTCAGGGCTGCATCCGGGTCTGTCAGCGGCTCGGTCGGTGTTTTGCCCGGTACGCCTACCTGTCCAATCGCCATCAGTGCGCCCCAAACGCTTACAATGCACAGCGCACCGGCTGCGACTCCGGTTATCACATATCGATACAAAATCAAAACACCTCTTTCTTTCCTGATTCCCGGGAAATATCTATTATCTCTATCATGGATGATTTTTGCAGAAATTGCAAGACAGATCGGTTAAAATTGTGAGAAAACCCGTAAAATACCATATAGCAAAAAAGACGCCTTGCGGCGCCTTTTTCCACAGTCAGGATATAACAAATGATTGACTGAACAGTGCTTGTCCACCGTCCAACGGGATGACCAGCCGGTAGATTCCCGCGCGAAGCGCCGGGTATTCATTCAAAGAAAATGTTCCCTGTGTGCTTCCCCCGTTCGGGCACTCTCGTCCCATGGCAGTATATGAACGTTCCGAAGCGCGACGGCTCAGGCGCGTCAGTACTTCCACCCAAGTTCCGTCCTTCTGATATTCCAGAGCCATTTGCTCACCAAACAGCAAATCTGCGCCACTCTCGTTGTACATGCCCCAGTCCAGCTGCGTCTGGTCAGGTTGTATCTGCCAAGTTACGCCGCTCACCGGCACAGCCGACCCATACTCACTCGGCGCAGTGCGAAACGACCGCGTCCAGATAAAGAACCCAGCAATCAAGACCGCACATGCTGCAACTGCCACAATCGACACCGTTCGACGCACTGTAAACACCTCTCTGATTTTTTCTTTATCATATAATGTACGAAATATCCTGTCAATCGTTTTCTGAAATGACTCTTTGAAACACAAAAAAGCCGCACAGCATGTACTGTGCGACTTTGTATACCTTGAAAAAGTTTACTTTACTGACTCAAGTCCACGAAACCCGAAATGTAGCGTTGCCACCCATTCCCTCTGTGACCTCTGCGGTGATATAAAACTCATCAAATGCATCCCGGTCAATGGATACCGCCGCTGCGTCGCCAAGCGGTAGGGTCTCTACTTTGACGATCTCGTCAGATTGCTCCCCACTCTGGTAAATTCTAATTTTTACCTTTTCCGGCCCGCCTGTTCCTTGAAAAACAACTGCAACTTTTGTTGCATCATTGATAAGTGCTCTGCAAATTTCCTTTTCCGTACCATTGTTGCCCAAGGAGACTCGATAATCCTCTTCCCGACACGTCATTTGCTTCTTCTGCTCCGCGACAAGATCTTTTTGCCGCATATAAATCCCTGCTTGTGCTGTACCTGCACACAGCAGTACCCCACAGAGTATCGCACTGATTTTGCGTATCGTATGCTTTGTCATAAAAATCACTCCTTAAACAATCCTGCCGATGCAAAAACACCACTTGATGGATGCCACGCGGCTTTGTATCATGTGCGGTCAATCCTGTTGAGCGATCTTATATTCGATATCAATATCGCCGCCGTTTGGAGTCGGAGAGGCCTTGAAGGTGTAGTCTTTCGTGAAATATCCGACATCTGCCGAAATATGTCCCTCAGTCCCCGGCTTTATTGTACGACTTCCTTTTCCGTTGATTGTAATCGCGACTGATGTTGTACCGTTGTTGCGAATCCAAAAATTTACGATTTTCCCATTGCTATCGGTCAGGACTGCTGTTTTCTCAAACGCAGCACCTGCTGCACTACCCTTTACCGAATCTTGCAGCATCTGAGCCTCTTGCGGACGCTTGATCGACCACATTCCCCAAGCAAGAACACACAACATACCTGCTATCACAAGACAAAGAACTTTCTTCAGCTGTCTCACCTCTGATCCCATTAAAACCGCTATACCATGGCTGCGATCCGGTTTCTTTATCTATATTATACGTTTCCCCCTCTGCAAATACAATTAAGCCCAGCTTGAGATTTGCTTAAGAATTATTTAAGATTTTGATTTCTGGCAACACAAAAAAGCCGCACAGCTTATGCTGTGCGGCTTTGTATAATCGCTTAAATCGCTTGGACTTACCAGGAAGCCTTGCGAACACCCGGGATCTGGCCCTTGTAAGCCAGCTCACGGAAGCAGATACGGCAGATACCGAAATCACGCAGGTAAGCGTGCGGACGGCCGCAGATCTTGCAGCGGTTGTACTGACGAGTCGAGAACTTCGGAGTCTTCTGCTGCTTGAGTACCATTGCCTTCTTAGCCATTGAATTCTCCTCCTTCTTACTTCGCGAACGGAGCGCCCATCAGGGTCAGCAGCTCGCGAGCTTCTTCGTCAGTGTTGGCAGTGGTGCAGATGATGATATCCATACCACGAACCTTGTCGATCTGATCGTAGGAGATTTCCGGGAAAATCAGCTGCTCCTTCAGGCCGAATGCGTAGTTGCCGCGGCCGTCGAAAGAGTTAGCGGAGATACCGCGGAAGTCACGTACACGGGGCAGAGCCACGTTGAACAGACGATCCAGGAACTCCCACATGCGGTCGGAGCGCAGGGTAACCTTTGCGCCTACCGGCATGCCCTCACGGAGCTTGAAGTTTGCAACCGACTTCTTAGCAGTGGTAACAACTGCCTTCTGGCCGGTGATGGTGGTCAGGTCGCGGACAACTGCCTCGAGAACCTTAGCGTTGCCGTTTGCTTCCTTGCCGCAGCCGCAGTTAACGATGATCTTGTCGATCTTCGGGATCTGCATGGTGCTCTTGTACTCGAACTTCTTCATCAGAGCAGGTGCAACCTCTGCGACGTACTTATCTTTCAGTCTGGGCATAAGTTAAACCTCCTCCTTAAATGGTCTCGCCGCACTTCTTGCAAACGGCAACCTTCTGGCCGTTCTCAAGAATCTTGGCAGCGGGGCGGGTGGGCTTGCCGCACTTCGGGCAAACCTTCATCAGCTTGCAAGCGCGCAGTGCGCCCTCGCGCTTTACGATGCCGCCGGTCTCACCCTGGCGGCGGGGCTTCTGGTGGCAGGTGATCATGTTGACACCCTCTACGACTACCATGCCCTTCTTCGGGTTAACGGACAGAACCTTGCCCTGCTTGCCCTTCTCCTTGCCGGAGAGGACAACTGCGGTGTCGCCCGTCTTGAGATGCAGAGTATTCATGTTTCGGGGACCTCCTTACAGTACTTCGGGAGCCAGAGACAGGATCTTCATGTAGTCCTTGTCGCGCAGCTCGCGTGCAACGGGCCCAAAGATACGGGTACCTCTGGGGTTCTTATCTTCCTTGATGATGACAGCCGCGTTCTCGTCGAAGCGGATGTAGCTGCCGTCCGCGCGGCGCAGGCCCTTTACAGAGCGGACGATAACAGCCTTGACAACGTCGCCCTTCTTGACGCCGCCGCCCGGGGTTGCCTTGCGGACGGAGCAGACGATAACGTCGCCGATGTTGCCGTACTTACGGGTGGAGCCGCCGAGAACACGAATGCACTTCAGCTCCTTTGCGCCGCTGTTGTCAGCCGCGCGCAGAAAAGTTTCCTGCTGAATCATGTGTGCGCTCCTCCTTACTTAGCCTTCTCGATCACTTCGACCAGTCTCCAGCGCTTGTCCTTGGACAGCGGGCGGGTCTCCATAACCTTAACCTTATCGCCGATCTTGCACTCGTTGTTCTCATCGTGTGCCTTCAGCTTGTAGGTTCTCTTCATAACCTTCTTATACAGAGGATGCTGAACGCTGTCCTCGATAGCAACGACAATGGTCTTGTCCATCTTGTCGGATACGACCTTGCCGACTCTGGTCTTGCGTAACGCTCTCTCGCTCAACTTCGCTTACCTCCCTTACTTGCCCGCAAGCTGAAGCTCGCGGAGAACGGTGTTGACACGCGCGATATCGCGCTTAACCTCGGAAATCTTGTTGGTGTTGTCAAGCTGGTTGGTAGCATGCTGAAGTCTCAGGTTAAAGAGGTCCTTCTTCAGCTCCGCGATCTTGGTCTCGAGCTCAGCGGCGCTCATCTCTCTAATCTCTTTTGCCTTCATCATTCTTCACCACCAATCTTAGTCTCACGGGCTACAAACTTGGTCTTGACCGGCAGCTTGTGGCTAGCCAGACGCAGTGCCTCACGAGCAACTTCCTCGGAAACACCAGCGATCTCGAAGAGAACGCGGCCCGGCTTAACAACAGCTACCCAGTACTCCGGAGAGCCCTTACCGGAACCCATTCGGGTCTCAGCAGGCTTCTCGGTAACCGGCTTGTCGGGGAAAATCTTGATCCAGACCTTACCACCACGCTTGGTGTAACGGGTCATAGCGATACGGGCTGCCTCGATCTGGTTCGAGGTGATCCATGCGGGCTCAGTAGCCGCAATGCCGAAATCACCGTATGCAACGAAGTTGCCGCGGGAAGCCTTGCCCTTCAGGCGGCCTCTGTGTACGCGACGATATTTAACTCTCTTGGGGAGCAGCATTAGCGGTTGCCTCCTTCCTGACGCGGTGCGCGACGACGGTCACCGTTGCGACGGTCGCCATTGCGGCGGTCGCGGCGGTCGCGGCGCTCGAAAGCGGGCTTCGGAGCCTCGATCGAACGGCCCAGACGGGGACCGCCGGTCAGGACTTCGCCCTTGTAAATCCAAACCTTGACACCGATCTTACCATAGGTGGTGTTTGCCTCAGCAAAACCGTAGTCGATGTCTGCACGCAGAGTCTGCAGCGGGATAGTACCCTCATGGTAGTGCTCGGTACGTGCGATTTCTGCACCGCCCAGACGGCCGGAGCAGCAGGTCTTGATGCCCTTCGCACCCATGCGCATTGCGCGGCCCATGGACTGCTTCATTGCGCGGCGGAAGGAGATACGCTTCTCCAGCTGAGAAGCGATGTTCTCTGCAACCAGCTGAGCGTTGGTGTCGGGGTTCTTCAGCTCGATGATGGAGATCTTGACCGGCTTTGCGATCATCTTGCTCATCTCAGCCTGCAGCTTCTCGATCAGCTCGCCGCCCTTGCCGATAACCAGGCCCGGACGTGCAACCTGAAGGATGATCTTAACGTCCTTCTGGGTACGCTCGATCTCGATTGCTGCAACGCCTGCGTCGTACAGCTTCTTCTTCAGAACCTTACGGATGTTGTAGTCTTCCACGAGGAGATCGCCGAACTGTGCGTCCTTTGCGAACCAACGGGAATCCCAATTCTTGATTACGCCTACACGGAGACCGTGCGGATTAACTTTCTGGCCCATTGTTTAACCTCCCCTTATTCTTTCTCTGCGAGAACCAGAGTGACATGAGAGGTTCTCTTCAGGATGCGGAATGCACGGCCCTGTGCACGCGGCATAACGCGCTTCATGATCGGGCCGGGTGCTACATGGACTTCCTTGACATACAGCTTGTCGGTGTCCATGCCGTGGTTGTTCTCTGCGTTGGCAACAGCGCTCTTGAGCAGCTTTGCCATAACCTCAGAGGCAGCCTTCGGGGTGTTCATAATGATAGCCATTGCGGTGCCAGCGTCCTTACCGCGGATGAGGTCACAGATGAGCTTCATCTTGCGGGGGGTCATGCGGACATTTCTAACAATTGCTCTTGCTTCCATTTGTTCTTACCTCCCCTTACTTACCGTTGTTGGAGGTCTTGCTGCCCGCGTGGCCCTTGTAGGTACGGGTCGGCGCGAACTCGCCCAGCTTATGACCTACCATGTCTTCGGTCACATATACCGGAACGTGCTTGCGGCCGTCATGCACTGCGATGGTGTGGCCAACGAATTCCGGGAAAATGGTGGAGGCACGAGACCAGGTCTTAACGACCTTCTTTTCGCCTGCCTCGTTCATTGCAACGACTCTTTTGTAAAGCTCAGGAGCCACAAAAGGGCCCTTCTTAATGCTTCTGCCCATGTTTTAAGTCTCCTTTCCTTACTTGCCGTTACGACGCTTGACAATCTGCTTGTCGGTGCGGTGATTCTTCTTGCGGGTCTTGTAACCCATAGCCGGCTTGCCCCACGGGGTAACCGGAGAGGGACGGCCGATCGGGCTCTTACCCTCACCACCACCATGCGGGTGATCGCAGGGGTTCATAACAGAACCGCGGACGGTCGGGCGGATACCCATGTGACGGGTACGGCCAGCCTTACCCAGCTGTACGTTGGAGTGATCCTGGTTGCCGACCTGGCCGATGGTAGCCTTGCAGTCGAGGCGAACGTAACGAACTTCGCCGGAGGGCAGGCGAACCTGTGCCTTGCCGTTCTCCTTTGCCATCAGCTGTGCAGCAACGCCTGCGGAGCGAACCAGCTGCGCACCCTTGCCAGGATACAGCTCGATGTTGTGGATGATGGTACCAACCGGGATGTTAGCGATCGGCAGGCAGTTGCCGGGCTTGATGTCCGCGGTTGCGGAAGATACGACCTTGTCGCCGATCTTCAGACCCTCGGGAGCGAGGATATATGCCTTAACGCCATCCTCGTACTGGATGAGCGCGATGTTAGCAGAACGGTTCGGATCGTACTCCAGAGTCATGACGGTAGCGGGCATCTCCATCTTCTGACGCTTGAAGTCGATGATACGGTACTTCTGCTTGTTGCCGCCGCCATGATGACGGACGGTGATGCGGCCGTAGCTGTTGCGGCCGGCGGTCTTCTTGAGCTTTACGAGAAGGCTCTTCTCGGGCTTCACCTTAGACAGACCCTTGAAAGACAGAACGGTCATGTTTCTGCGGGACGGGGTCGTCGGGTTGAAAGTCTTGATCGCCATTTGATTTCAACTCCTTAAATCATATGCTTTCTTATCGGGGTGCTTTCCCCATAACCGGACTCCGGGAGTCCTTTTGCGGTGGAGGACACTGTTTTTTGCGCCCTCCGCGCCGCGTCCGAACGGTTTCCCTCTCTTATATAAGAGCGGGACGCGCCGGAACTTACATCATGTTCTCGAAGATCTCGATCTTCTTGGAATCGTCGGTCAGGGTGACGATTGCCTTCTTCTTAGCAGCGGTCTTGCCGGTGTAAACGCCCATGCGCTTCCACTTGCCGGGCAGCTTAATGGTGTTGACCTTAGCAACCTTTACGCCGAAGATCTCTTCGACAGCCTTCTTGATCTCGATCTTGCCTGCGCCGGGAGCAACCTCGAACACGTACTTGTTCTCAGCCAGACCGGACATAGAACGCTCGGTGATAACAGGCTTTCTGATTACGTCATGTGCGAATTTCATTATGCGTATACCTCCTCGAGCTTCTGTACCGCATCCTTGTCCATGATGAACATGTCAGCGTTGAGGATGTCGTAAACATTGAGGGTGGACGCGATGGTGGTGCGAACGCCCGGGATGTTAGCAGCGGACTTTACGATGTTCTTGCGAACCTCGGGGGTAACAACCAGAGCCTTGCCGGTGGACTCAACAGACTTGAGGAAACCAGCGAAAGTCTTGGTCTTGATCTCGCCCATATCCAGACCGTCAACGACGATCATCTCGCCTGCCTGAGCCTTAGCGGACAGTGCGGACAGCATTGCCAGACGCTTCAGCTTCTTGTTCAGGCTGTAGCGGTAAGAACGGGGCTTGGGGCCCAGAGCGATACCGCCGTGCGTCCACTGGGGTGCACGGATCGAGCCCTGACGAGCGCGGCCGGTGCCCTTCTGGCGCCACGGCTTGATGCCGCCGCCACGAACCTCGGAGCGGGTGAGCGTGGACTGAGTACCCTGACGGCAGTTAGCCAGGTAGTTCTTGACTGCTGCGTGCATAGCGGGTACGTTGGGCTCGATGCCGAATACTGCGGCGTTGAGCTCCATCTCGCCGGTCTGCTGACCGGCCATATTGTAAACCTTAACGGTAGGCATGACTTATTTCCTCCTCCCCTTACTTTCTGGCCGAAGCCTTCTGCGGGTTCTTGCTGACTGCAGCAGCCGGACCCTTAGCAACGCGGTTGTTCTTGACAGTATTCTTCAGGAATACGATACCGCCCTTGGGGCCGGGGATTGCGCCACGAACAGCGATCAGGTTCATCTCTGCATCAACCTTGACAACGTCCAGGTTCTGGATGGTAACCTGCTCAGCGCCCAGGTGACCAGGCATCATCTTGCCCTTCATGATCTTGGACGGGTCAGAGCAAGCGCCCATGGAACCCTGATGGCGATGCATCGGGCCAGCACCGTGGCTCATCGGGGAGCGGCCTGCGTTCCAGCGCTTGATAACGCCAGCGTAGCCCTTACCCTTGGAGATACCGGTTACGTCTACGTAATCGCCCTCTGCGAACATATCAGCCTTGATGGTGTCGCCAACCTGGAACATGGAACAGTCGTCGAAACGGAACTCCTTCAGGTACTTCTTGACAGCCTCGCCAGCCTTCTTCAGGTGGCCCATCTGCGGCTTGTTGAGCTTCTTTTCCTTAACGTCCTGGAAGCCCATCTGTACAGCGTTGTAGCCTTCCTTTTCCTCGGTCTTGAGCTGAGTTACGACGCAGGGACCTGCCTCGATGACGGTAACCGGGATTACCTTGCCCTCAGCGTCGAAGATCTGGGTCATACCAATCTTCTTGCCGATGATTGCTTTCTTCATACGTTTTTCCTCCTTAAAGGTTATTGGTTGACGGGCGGAACCGCCAACTTGACCCCGCCGCTCCAGATGGCGGCTAGGTGAACAACCCGCGGATTGGGTTAAAGTCCGCGGAGTGTGTGCGAAAGTGAGATAATTTTAAATCGTTTCAGACTAGGCGCACGCGAGGCCGCGTATTTGGGATACGCAACGCAGCGTGCAACGACGTATCAAACGATTTAGAGCTTGATCTCGATCTCTACGCCTGCCGGCAGATCCAGGGTCATCAGAGACTCAACGGTCTTCTGAGCCGGGTTCAGGATGTCGATCAGACGCTTGTGAGTGCGGCGCTCAAACTGCTCGCGGGAATCCTTGTACTTGTGTACTGCGCGCAGGATGGTGACGATCTCCTTCTCGGTCGGCAGCGGGATCGGGCCGGAAACCTTAGCGCCGGTGCGCTTAGCGGTCTCTACGATCTTCTCTGCGGACTGGTCGATCAGCTCGTGGTCGTATGCCTTCAGGCGAATACGGATCTTTTCAGCGTTTGCCATTTTGGATTTTCCTCCTCGTATTTTGCAGTCGTACATGCAATGCAATGTACCGACTCGTTACGGAGAGAAACTGCAACCCCACCCGGTGTATCACCTCGGGGCATGAAAATAACCGGAATTGCACGCAAAGGTGCCGGGGTCCGGTTTAACAAAAGCGCAAGTGGTTCGTGCCATCGGCTGACCGGCGCACGCGCCGATAGTCCCGAATTTACGCAGGAACATTGTGCTTACTTGATAAGCAGTTGTCTCAACCGCCCGATTGTCGGACCTACTCCGCCGAAGTTACCTGGTTTCTACCAGCAATCTCCGGCATCATCGCTCTTGCCTGTTCTCACAGGTGCGTTAATAGTCTACCGCATCGGACGCGCAATGTCAAGAGGTTTTTCAAATTTTTTTGAACTTTTTCGCGGCGCTTGTCTACCCTGTAATCAAATTTGGCCTTGATTACAAACTGTACATCGGATTCGCCGCGCCCTCACCCGGGCGCGCAGATCGGCACCGAAAAAGCCGGTCGTACTGCCGCACTGAGCGCCCGAACCGTAGAAAACCGATACTCGGCTCGCAGTCGTCCCTTAAAGTACACGGCAAATCCGCAGTCCTAGCATAAACAGAAGCGCCGCATAGCACGCTCCCGCTGTGCGGAGTTCGTACTTTCCCACCCTATCGGCGGTACACAGTAAAGCTAACGAGGAAGGAAGACGGGTTCCCAAAGGGTGAGGAACCATGGGTTCCCCATCCTTTGGCCTTCGTTCCCCTCAGAAGGGGATTAACACTGGTCTTCCGGGTGAGACGGAAGCAGAAAAGTCAAAACTGCGGCGCCAGCCGCAAAAAGAAAACCGTCCCCAATGGGGACGGTTTTCATGAGCGCGCTTAGCGCGCAAAAGAGTCTTGCGACCTGCGGGTCGCGCTGAAAATCATTTTTTAGTTGATTTTCCCTTGCGGGGGACGGGAAAATCAAAAGGGGATTTCGGACTCTGTGGAGTCCGACTCAGGGCGCTGCCCTGAGAACCCGCAGCCTTTCGAGAAAGGCTGGCGAAAGCTTCAATTAGGGGTGCGGTGGTTGGGTCACTCCCACCCCTTACAGACATCCACCCACGCTTTCGCGTCGCAAGCGTCATAAAGCTCATTACAATTGAGCTTCACGCCCGAGTGATCGTTTCCCGCAGCGGGATAGACATAATCAAACCGCTTGAGCGACACATCACAATACACCGCGACGCCGGGATTGATACCGAACGCGCACACACCGCCGGGTGCATGACCGATTCGGGGTTCCACCTCGTCCATCTTGAGCATGTGCGGCTTGACACCCAGTGCATCACGGAATTTGCGGTTGTCGATCTTGGCATCACCCGCTGCGACAATCAAGATGGTCTTTTCGTTATCGGGTGCATAGAACGACATGGTTTTCGCGATGTGAGCCGGTTCACAGCCCAGCGCACGCGCTGCGTCCTCCACCGTAAACGTACCGGCTTCGGGTTCAATCACGCGGTCTAAGTATCCTTTATTCTTCAGATGCGCCTTTGCGCGTTCAATCGACATAGTAATCTGCCTCCCTTTGGTGACGTACTCCTTATATAATAGGATGTTTACGGGGTCGCGTCAAGGATGACCAGTTCCGGTCGGTTGCACACCCGCGGCAGCCAGTTCCGGCACAGTCCCCGGCTGACGAGCAAGGTGGTGTCCTCCAGTTCGTGCAGGCCGGTGGTATATTTTGGGAAAAGTCCCTGACCGGGTGCGATCAGTCCGTTAGACAGGACGAGCGGCAATCTGACCTGTCCGCCGTGTGCGTGACCGGATACTACGAGGTCAAACCCTGCGTCTGTGTACCAGTCGATGAGTTCGGGTCGGTGGGATAATAAAACAGTAAAGGCGTCAGTTTCCTGCGCCATGCGGCTGACCGCGAAAAACTGGTTTTGGAAGTCCGCAATGCCGCACGCCGGGTCATCCGTCCCGCAGATGAGCACGGTCTGATCGTTCAGCGTGACCGTCTCGCCCGTGCCGTCCAGCACGGTGACACCCAGATTTCTCGTCCAGTCCTTGACTTCCTCCGGGTCGGGTGTGCGGAACTCGTGATTTCCGAGGACATAATAGGTCGGGTATTTCTGTGCGATGGTCTCCAAAAAGGCTTTGGCTGCGTCGCGCGGTTCCTTGTCGTCCACGATATCGCCCGACAGCAGCACAGCGTCCGGGTGTTCCCGCTCGATTGCGCCGACGAGTTCGGACTGATTTTCCCCGTACCAGGTGCTGTGCAGGTCGGTGACCACGGCGAAGCGCACGGGTTTTTTGAGGTGCGGTGAAGCGAGGGTGTAATGCGTCGTTTGCAGACCCTGCCACAGGGCTGCCGTGCTCAGGGCAACCACGGCGCAGACCGCCGCGATCTTCCAATAACGTCCTTTCATGTCGGTGTGACCCTCCGTGTCGGTTCCATATAATAGATGTCTGTAAAAAGCAAAACAGGGCGACCTCAAAAGAGGCCGTCCTGCGATATGTTATTGCTGTACGAGCAGCAGGACGAGTTTGGCGTCCCGCTGGGTGGTGATGCCGGACGACTGGTTGAGTGCGGTGGTGTATCCATTCTTCTCCAGTTCCTGCAAGACCTTTTCGATCTTGGACTCGTTGTTTTCCACGCAGTAATACGCGGTGTTGTCCTCCGCGATGATGAGCGACATGTCCTCAATGACCGGTACGCTGTCTGGGCTCTTATCGGTGCGCGATACCGTGTAGCAGCGCGCGAACGACATGCTGCTTACTTCCTGCGGAATGGAATTACCGTCTGCGGCTGCCGAGCGATTGCCCGACGCGGCAGAAAACGGCATGATGGACGCAGTCGCGACGCCTGCGCTGTCACTCGACTCGGACGATGCACTGCTCGAGTCGGTACCGCTGTCCTGTGCGTCCGCATTGTCGCTCGACGACTTGGGTGCGACCTTGGCGCTGCGCGGTGCGGCAGCTGTGTCATCCTCGGTCGACTGCGTGCTCTCGTTCGTGTTCTCGTCGGTGTTGTTGGACTCGGTCGTCTGCTCCTCGGTCTCGGGCTGCGTGTCCTGCGCCGCGTCGGCCGTCGGGTCATTGGCCTGAATCGTGCTGCGCGGCAAGTCCTCGGCAGTCGAGACACCCGGGTCGGTCTGTGTGGATGCGTCCGCAGTCGCGGCCTGAAGCGGTGTCGTACCGACGTGACCGAACAGTCCGGTCAGGCTGCCGGTCGCCGCAAGCATGACGCACGCAGCTGCCGCTGCCAGCATGGTAAAGACCGGCGGACGGCGGCGATGTTTTTGCGGGGTTTGTATGATGGTTTTCTGGACTTCGGCCTCGATCTCGCCCATGATCTTCTCATGCAGCGCGGGCGGCATCGGGGTTTCCAGTTCCTTCCAAAGCTCGCGCATCACGCGCAGCTCTTCCAGATACGCCCGGCAGGCCGGGCACTCGGCCAGATGTGCGTCCAATTCTTTTTGTTCCTGCTCGGTCAGCGCATGGTCAACCGCAGCCGAACAAAGTTCTTCGTATCGTGCACAATTATTTTCATTCATGGTCTGCCCGCCTCCCTTCTGCTTGTTTAGACGAAGCAGAGAGCGAAATGTTCCCTCGTTCGAGCAAGATTTTGCGCAAGCTTGCACGCGCACGCGCCAGACGCGACTTGACTGTGCCCTCTTCCAGTCCGAGCGTGCGGGCAATGTCGGTGTAGGTCATGCCTGCCACGTCGCGCAGCAGCACGACGCGCCGGTGCTCCTCGGACAGCTGCGCAAGCGCAAACTGCAATTCCTCGCGCAGCTCGCTGTTCTCGGCGGCAGCTTCGGGCTGCGCCATGCGCGAAGAGTCTGCAAGGTCGGCTGCCGGACTTTCCTCGTCGTCGATCGAGGTCGGCATACCCTCGGCTGCCTTCTTTCGTGCGAAATCTACGCACAGGTTGGACGTTACGCGGTACAGCCAGGTGGACAGGCTGCTGTCACCGCGGAAGGAATCCAGGTTCTTCCAGGCACGCAGGAAGACTTCCTGCGTGATATCCGCTGCATCCTGCTCCGAGCCGGTCGAGCGCAGCGCCAGCGAATAGATGCGGTTCTCGTAGGCGGTCATGAGTGACTCAAAAGCGGCGATCTCACCCTTCTTTGCCCGGGCAAGCAGCACTTTCTCTCCAGTCATCGAACGCCTCCTTTCTCTTTCTCTCTCTTTCTCATCAGTCGGTGATCTGCGCCTTCATTTCCTCGGCCAGCGCGTGCAGTTCGGACAGTTTTTCCAGCGCCGAGATACGTTTTTTGAAGTCGCGCACATGGGACACGCCCTTTAAGTACCAGTTGACGTGCTTTCTGGCCTCGAGCAGCGCGATGTGCTCGCCCTTGTCCTCTACCGCAAGCTCGATTTGACGAACGGCAGTGTCGATGCGCGCGGCGAAGGGCGGCAGCGGCGGCAATTCGCCGGTCTGCAAGAGCGCGTTTGCGCGCTCGAAAATCCACGGGTCACCCAGACTGCCGCGGCCAATCATGACGAAGTCCGCGCCCGTGTGCGCCAGAATGCGCGGCACGTCCTCCGGGGTAAATACGTCGCCGTTTGCCGTGACCGGAATAGATACGACCTGCTTGACCGCGCGGATGATATCCCAGTTGGCCTGTCCGCTGTACTGCTGGCTGCGGGTGCGTCCGTGCACGGCGATCATGTCCGCGCCGGCCTGCTCGCACATGCGTGCAAACTCCACGCAGTTGATGCTGTTCGCGTCCCAGCCCATGCGGAACTTAACAGTGACCGGTACGGGCACGGCCTTCTTGACCGCCTCGACAATGCGTGCGGCAAGGTCGGGAGACTTCATAAGCGCCGAGCCGTCGCCATTGTTTACGATCTTGGGCGCAGGGCAGCCCATGTTAATATCAATGATCTCACAGCCCGAGATCTCGAGTGCGCGCTGTGCGCTGCGCGCCATACATTCGGGATCAGAGCCGAAAATCTGGGCGGAAGCCGGATGTTCTCCGGGCGCGAGACGGAGCAGCTTTGGGGTCTTTTTGTCCCCGAACTCCATCGCCTTTGCACTGACCATCTCGGTAACGGTCAATCCTGCGCCGTGTTCCCGGCAGATCTGGCGAAATGCCAGGTCGGTCACGCCCGCCATCGGGGCTAAGATCAAGCGATTCGGTAGATTTACGTTGCCGATACAGAACACAGTTCGGCCTCCTTGTCATTTTTTGATTCCGTCTTATTGTAGCACACAAGACCGCATAATGCAAACTTTTTCCGGGTTACAATTCAAAAACAGCGGAATTTTCGACGTTTTTTGGCAATTTTGTGGGGTTTTGTTGCGAGAATCAGAACGCAAACGGAACAGCCGATTCCCGCCCGGCCCGTAGGTCACTATCCTTTTTCCCGCGCCGTGCGCGGATAAAACGAGCGCTAGGCGAAAATCGGGGTCCAGGGGACGAGTTCCCTGGCGCGCTCCAGCCGCGCAGGCTGGCCGCCGTCCGCAGACGGCGGAATCCCCTCTTGAAACCCGGTGTCCGGCCCGGGTTTCAACAAATCCCGACAAAAAAAGAAAACCGTTCCTCTCGGAACGGTTTTCATGAGCGGCTTTCAGCCGCGGGAGTATTGCGCGACCTGCGGGTCGCGCCTTTCATTTTTGTTTTGGTTGATTCCGGCTTTGGCCGGAATCAAAAGGGGATTCCGGACTCTGCGGAGTCCGGCCAGCCTGCGCGGCTGGATCGCGCCGGGTCGCAGACCCGGACCCGCTTGTCGCCTGCGGGCGGGAACCCGTGCGATGGTTAGCCGAGCCAGCCGACGATCACATGTCCACCCAGATACCCGCAGACGATAAACACGGTATTCCAACACGTGATACCCGCTGCCGTCCAGCCCGTATACTCGCCGACCGGTACCTTCAGCAGTCCCGCGGGAATCGACACAATCGTGCGCAGCACGGGGATCAATCGACAGATGAAAAGCGCGCGGCCGCCGTGCTTCTCGATCCGTGCATGACATTGCGTAACAAAGTGCTGAAATTTTTTGTTCCCGCCGAACAGCTTATGCAGCAGCGGCGCACCGCCAAACCGGCAGACACCGTACAGCGTCAGACTCGCCATCGTTCCCGCGAAAATCGACAGGATGAGTGCGAAAATCAGGTTCAGCTGGCTCTGCCCCGCCAGCACCCCGATGCCCGGCATGATGATGCCCGCCGGAAAGCCCGGCAGATTCAGGTATTCACAATAACAGATGACCAGAATAAACAGATAGCCATACTTGGCGAAAAACTCCAGAAAGGTCTCGAAGGTCACGTCTACACCATGCTTTCTCTTTTGATTACCTCCTACTATAGCAAAGCCCCGCCCTGCTTACAAGGCTATGCCGCGGAAGTTCAAAAAGAATTCACGATGTCTTAAAAAACCAGACATGATACCGCCCACGCGGCGCCCATCAGTCCACTTCCAAACAGTGCCGACAGTACCATCTGCGGTGCAGTGTAGCGTCTGAGCGGCAGCGGTCTTGCCGGGTGTTTGGCGTGGTAGCGCGCCGCCAGGGCGCATGCTTCCCTCAGCGCGTCACCGCTCGCCGTCCGTCCCTCCCGTACGATGAAGAACGCCTGCTCGAAAAACCGACTGTCGTCCGGCCGTACCACCACGACCCGTTTGGATACGCCTTTTACCATGGCTCTTTTTCCTCCTTGCTTTTCACTTCCTTTCCATTGTGCCCCAGTTCTTCCGGGTTTATACCGCCGGTTTCCGGCGCTCCAGCCGCACCACAAGGGCGGTCAGATCGTCCGATGCGCCGCGCTTCTCGGCTGCCGCCACCAGTCTGGCGGCCAGCTCCTTGGGGCTGTCCCCTGCGCGCTCCTCCACGATCTTTTTCACCCATCCGTCATCCGTACCGTCGGACACCCCGTCCGACAGCAGGATAAACAGATCGCCGTGCAGCATCCGTAAGGGTATGGGTGTCGCCTCCTCGGGCGACTCCATCAGTCCGATGGGTAAACTCTCTCCTGCAAGGGTGGTGATCCCTCCTCCCGTCTTCAGATAGCTGGGCGCTGCGCCGCACTTGAGACAGCTCGCCTTGCCCGAATACAGATCGACCGTCAGCGCGTCCAGCGTCACCCCGCGCATGCCCTCGACCCGCATCCGAAACGCCGGCGCGACTGTGCGCAGCGCGTCGTCCACCGTAATGCCTGCCTTTAAAAATCGCTCCATCATGGACAGCAAAAGTCCGCTGTCCCCGGCCGCCTCACGCCCTGTGCCCATCCCGTCAGCCAGCAGCATACACGCCCGTCCGTCCTCGGTCACGAATGTATGTACGGTGTCTCCTGATACCTGCTCTCCCTCCTTCTGTTTTTGACTGATGCCTGCAATGACCCGGTAAGGTGCCTGTTCGCGCAGCACCACCCGGCTGCCAAGGTCATCGGTCAGCGCTTCGGGTTCGCTCAGCCCGCAGCCGAGCAAAGCTGACAGTCCGACCGCAAACCCCTTCCGGTCTTGCAGAATGCGCTCGGCGCCCTCGCCTGCAAGCTCGACCCTGAGCCGTCCGGACACGTCCCGGAACACGGCCACCTTATCGATCTTGCCGAACGCCTGGGCATACGAGCGCACCTGCCGCTCGCGGGCAGGCAGAGATGCCTGATCGGCAGACAAACTGCCGCCCACCTGCCGCAAAATCTCGGTCAGACCGGCGTACTGCTGGGCGATAAGCGCACGATTGTCCAGCGCACGCCGGCGATAGGCGCGGCGCTCGTGCAGGGCGGCAAGGCCGCGGTTGATGGCCTGCACCAGTTCGGGCAGGTGGACACACCGACCCTGAAAACCCTGCGGAAAGTCGCTGGCCTCGGCGCGTCCTCGTTTGAGCATGGGTGCAGCCAGCGTGCTGAATGCGTTCATGGTCTGGACAGACTCCTTCTGCCAGCACGCACCGCACGCCTCGCAATGCGCGCAGACCGCGTCGGTCGCACGGTCAAAGACCGCCCGTACTTCGTCGCTGCTCTCGGCTCTGCCGTGCTCAAGACCGCTTTGCAGCGCCTCGTACAGCTCGCCAAAGGCCGCAGACGCTTCATTTGCGTACCGTCCCGCAGTCCGCCGGATGCGTCCGATGCTCTCGGCCGTGTCCCGCCGCACCGGGTTTAGGCAGTCCTTTGCGTACTGCCACACGCCGCCCGGCACGGCGGCGTAAATGAGCACGGCAAACACGCCCTCATAGAGTGCGAACACGAAAACCGGGTTTTCTGCGCCGACCAGGGCTGCACCCACGCCTGCGATCAGTGCCGCGACCGCAAAGCCCACCCGCCCTGCGCCCTGGAACGCGCCCGAAATGAGCGCTGACAATCCGTATGTACAGGTAAAGAACGCGCCCTGCCCGGTGTAGGCATCCAGTAGCGCGCCCGCCGCCACGCCAGCTACCGTACCGGTCGCGCTGCCGCCCAAATAGGCCGCCGCAAGCACCAGCGCATACAGCAGGATGCGAGCCGGGGAAATCGTCCCCAATATGGTCAGGTCAGAAAGGCTGACCAGCGCTGACGCGGACAGTGCCAGAAATCCGGCTGGCCGCATCATCCGCATGGGACGGGCTGGCCCGAGCGCGAAGCCGTAACAGGCGGTCAGGGCGCCGGTCGCCAGCGTCACGCACACAAACCGCGCGATTGGCGCAAGCGTGAACTCTGGGATCAGTACGAACCCGGTCGCTGCCATGCACGCCATCGCACACACCGGCATGAACCATACCTTCTGGCGGGTCTCTCGGTCGAACACATGCGCACACACCACAGCAAGCACACCGCCTGCCGCGGCTGTCAGTCCGTACAGTCCGCCGCACAGCAGAAAGCTGCCCAGCAAAAGCCCCAGCACTGCACCGTAGCCGCCGCCGGCCCCCGCTGCCGCCGCGGTGACTGCCAGTCCAAACGGTGCATAGCCGCCGAACATCGTACCGCGCGACAGCACGAACGCCAGCACAAACTGCCGCAGGCCTCCGACGATCACCCGCGCATGGTCGTCGTTCTGCACCCGCTGCGCCAGATTGCCCGCCCGTGCCGCAAGCGTGAACCCTCTCCTTGTAAACACATGCTTGTCCATAAACACGTCCCTCCTTTTGCTTGTGGGAACAGTATACGCCAAACCCTGTGCGCAGCCCGTCGGAAAATACAGCCGGAAATACCCCCGCCCTGGGCTTTTTTTCGGGCGGGAATGCGGAAGCAATGAGACTTTTGACGGTTCGGGTGTGTTTGCTCCCGTCCGCCGTCGAGTTCTGCGACCGATTATAGGGATAAAATCCAATGTTTTTCCTCCTTGCTTTTTGGCCGTCCAGCCGATATCATAGACATATAAGGGAAACGTCCCCAAAGGAGGAATTTTATTTATGGCTCGGAGGAAGCAACAGCCCTTCTGGCAGCGCGTCGCGCTGATCGTGCTCGCTGCATTCGTTATGGCCTTCACCATCAAGAGCTTCGCCCGTCCGGGTGGTATCTTCTCGGGTGGATTCAACGGTATTTCACTGCTGATCATCGCCTGTCTCGAAAAATTTGCAGGCATCTCCCCACCCTTCGCACTCGTCAACTACACCTTAAACCTCATCCCCCTGTACATCAGCTTCCGTTATCTCGGCAAAAAGCTGACCATCCTGTCGGTTCTGAGCGTCGTTCTGACCGGTTTCCTGACCGACGCCCTGCCTGCCTTCCCCCTCACACAAGACCCGCTGCTGGTTGCCGTCTTTGGCGGTATCTTCAACGGTCTGGCCGTCTCGCTGTGCCTGCTGGCCAACGCCTCGGGCGGCGGTACCGATATCATCGGCCTGTTTATGGGTGAGATCAAGGGCCGCGACTGCTGGAACGCCATTTTCCTGATGAACGTCGTCGTCCTCGGCATCGCAGGCATGCTGTTCGGCTGGGACAAGGCGCTCTACTCCATCATCTTCCAGTTCGTCTCGACACAGGTCATCCACACCCTGCACAAGCGCTACCAGCGCCATACCCTGTGGATTATCACCGAGCACCCGGAAGAGATTTATCAGATGATCGCGGAGGTCACCAACCACGACGCAACCCTGTTCAAGGGCGTGGGCTGCTATAAGCGACAGGAACGTCAGATGCTGTACTCGATCGTGTCCAGTGATGAGCTGAAATTGGTGTGCTCGCGCATCAGCGCCATCGACCCCAAGGCCTTCGTCAATATCCAGCGCACCGAAATGCTCAACGGTCGATTCTATCAGAAACCGACCGATTAACCACCGCACCCAAATTGAAGCTTTCGCTCAAGCCTTTCTCGAAAGGCTTGCGGGTTCTCAGGGCAGAGCCCTGAGCCGGACTCCGCAGAGTCCGGAATCCCCTCTTGAAACCCGGTGTCCGACCCGGGTTTCAATTAAAACAAACACACAAAAAGACCGCTCGGGAAACCGAGCGGTCTTTCTCATATCTCTTGATTTTATTACGACGCCGGCTTCTCGCCAAAAGACTGGTTCCAGTACGGCGCCAGTGCGTCGTTTCCAACCTCTACCGTCGTGTACTCCTGATCGTCTGCCTCACGGTAGAAGAACACCGCGCCGTCATCGGTCAGATAGAACTGCAGATTCTCCGCCTTGGCTGCGTCCTCTCCCAGCAGCTTCTTGACTGCCGCAATATCGTTAAACGCGTTGTCCATGGTGACCTCTGCGCCCGTGCTCACCTGCAGGTTCACCGGAATCAGGGTCTTGACTTCCTTGCCGTCCTCACCCTTTACGGTCTGGGTGTACAGCACGCTCAGCATCTCGTTATCGTTGCGCTTGACCTCGTAGGTCATTTCTCTCTCGCCGTTTACCTCCTGCAGAGCAGCGGCCGGAGCTTCGAGCGACTGGTTCATATATTCCATGATGAGCTCGCCGGGTGCTTCGGTCACCTGCGGATAGCGGATGGCATCGGTGATCTTCGCCGATTCCACGTGAACGACCGCATTATCCGGGCTTTCGGTGGTCTGTTCGGTCACGGTGGTGGGTTTGGTGTCCTGCGTTTCTGCGGTCGGCTTCTTTGCGCCGCATGCGGTGATGGACAGGGCGAGAGCCAATGCGAGGGCGATACCAGCGATAGTCTTTCTATTTAATCTGCTCATGTTGTTATCTCCTTTCGCTGCAAAAGCAGCTGTATACTCGTTGTTTTCTTGGATTTGTGCTAGTATACACAACTTTTTAGGGGTTTGTCGATAACAAAACAGAAACGAAATGGTTTCAATCAGGTATCATTATTATGAACTTTTAGTGAAAAGGAAACCGAAAGGGTGGGTGGTGAGGTGGAAAACATGGCGGATTTGAGAAAAAAAGACCCGATCCAGCAGGTCGGGTCTTATGAGCGCGCCTGGCGCGCGGGGAGATTGCGCGACCTGCGGGTCGCGCTTTTTTCGAGAATCTATTGATTCCCGGGGCGGACACCGGGAATCAAAGGGGAATTCCGCGCTCTGCGGAGCGCGTCTCAGGGCTCTGCCCTGAGAACCCGCAAACCTTTGAAAAGGTTTGATCGAAACTTTATTTCGCCTGCCGGCGGGACGAGAGAACTTTTTCTTTTTCGTTCAGGGAAAAGCAAAAGAGACACCATTCGGTGTCTCTTTTTTCTGGTGGAAGTTACAGGGCTCGAACCTGTGACCCTCTGCTTGTAAGGCAGATGCTCTCCCAGCTGAGCTAAACTTCCATGTGGTGACCCGTACGGGATTCGAACCCATGTTACAGCCGTGAAAGGGCCGTGTCTTAACCACTTGACCAACGGGCCAAACTGTGGTAGCGGTAATTGGACTTGAACCAATGACCTTTCGGGTATGAACCGAACGCTCTAGCCAACTAAGCTATACCGCCATTTCAACAGTTCCTTCGCGCGGCTCTCTGCCAGCGACGATATTTATTATATGCTATGAGGTGCTTTTTGTCAACACCTTTTTTTATTTTTTTTGAAAAGAATTTTGGAGCGCTTTTTGCGCTCCAAACAGGGTCTTTCCAAGGGCGATTCGATCACACCAGCTTGACGGTGTAATAGACCGCGGTGATGAAGAAGTATGCGCCTGCGGCAACCATGCAGCCGAACGGCACGCGGCCGGTCAGCATCAGGCCTGCCGCCGAGACAGCGGCCATAATTACCGGAGTCAGGAACATCATCACGTACGCATTGCGCGAGAAGTCAAACACGTAGCGGCGCTTATCGCCCAGGCGGATGCGGCCGAGGTCGCTCTTGACCTTGGCAACGCCGATGATCTGCAAAACGTACAGCACCAGCACGCCTGCGAGCAGTACCTTCTCGTAGCCCTCGCCGACCGTGGTCTGCGATGCTGCAATCGCACCCGCTGCCGCTGCGCAGTCCATCGCGATGATGAAGAACTCAGGCTGGTACGAGTGATAAATCAGATACGCGAAGGCGTATGCCGGAAGTGCAACGTACAGGAAGTGAATACCGGTCACAGCGTTATAGTCCACGATCGAGAACACGATCGCCAGCGCAATACCGAATACGACCAAGGTACTGCCCTTGAACACGCGATAGGACATATCAAATCCGCGCTTCTTCTCACGCAGTACCAGGAGCACGCCGATGACCGCAAGCACGACGCCTACAATGCGCATAACCCCGATTGCCGCGAGGCCGATCTCCCAGTACACCGAGTATCCCAGCACATTGTTGAGAAACATCAGTCCGAGTACACCCAGCAGGCAGCCCGAGAACACCAGAAGCACCTTATTGGTGATGTATTCGCTTCTCTTGGGATCGGTCTTGCCGGGTATCGTCTGTTTGCTATTCTTTTCAGGCATCTGTGCAGCCAAAAAAATCAACTCCTAATACTTTCATAGATTGCCGCTCTCATACAGCACCGCGGTGATCGCAGCCAAGGGTGCGGTCTCACAGCGCAGAATGCGCGGGCCTAAGGATACGGACGCAAGGCCGCCCTGGACAGCGTCTCGGGCTTCCTCGTCCGCAAATCCACCCTCCGGGCCGACCATCAGGGCGGCTGAGGCAAAGGAATGCGCGGTCAGCACCGCGCGCAGGCTGTTTTCCTGCTCACTCTCATACAAAAACAAGGGCAGATCGCTCTCGCTCGCCATGCGCACCGCCTCGGCAAAGGAGACGCACTCCCCTACCTCGGGCACGCGGCCACGGCCGCACTGCTGTGCGGCTTCCCGTGCGATCTTGCGCCAGCGCTCGATCTTCTTCTGCAACGCTTTTCCATCCGGGCGCGACACGCTGCGTGCGCCCACGTAGGGCACGACCCGGCACGCGCCGAGTTCGACCGCCTTCTGGACGATGAAATCCATCTTATCGCCCTTGGGCAGCGCCATATATAGGGTCACGAAAACGTCCGGTTCTCCGCGCGAGGCTTCGCGCGCGTCCACGCGGCAAACCGCCGTACCGCCTGCGGTATCGGTCAGGGTACAATGGTAATCGGTTCCCGCACCGTCGCACACGGTCAGGGCTTCGCCCGGCTTCATGCGCAGAACACGCGTGATGTGGTGTGCGTCATCGCCGGTAAGCGTTATCGTATCCCCGTCGCATGCCCCGTCTACAAAAAATCTCGGCAAGGCGATCCCCCTCTCTCTCTTTCGCTATTCTCAAACCATTTTAGCAAACTCCCGCGCACTTGTCTAGGGCAAATTTCGTCGAAAGCAGCCCGAGAACTGCCAAAATCGGTCTTATCGTACCGCGGTAAAGGCTGCCCAGCCGTTCGAGACCTGACGGTCTGTGAGGCGGAATCCGGCCTGTTCGAGCGCCTGTCCGACCTCGTCTGCGCGCTCCTCGATGATACCCGAGGTGATGAGCGTACCGCCCTCTTTGAGCTTTTCAAAGAACATGGGCGCCATGCCGATGATGATATCGGCAACGATATTCGCGCAGATAATGTCATAGCCGCCGCCGATCTCCTCGGCCAGCTTGTCATCGCGCAGCGCATCGCCGTGCAGGGTCTTTTTAATGGTCACGCCGTTGCGCTCGGCGTTCTCCAGTGCGCAGGTCAGGCAGTGCTCGTCGATATCGACTGCGACCTCGGGGTTTGCGCCCAGCATACCGGCTGCAATGGCCAGAATGCCCGAACCAGTGCCCATATCCAGCAGCTTTTCGCCGCCCTTGACCGTCTTTTCCAGCATAGTGATACACAGCTGGGTGGTGTCATGGGTGCCCGTGCCGAACGAGGACGCCGGGTCGATCTCCAGAATCTGACGTGCGCCGGGATCGTCTACGGTCTCCCACGACGGCTTGATCAGGAACTTTTCACCCACCGGGAAAGGCTTAAAATACTGCTTCCAGCCCCATTCCCAGTCTTCCTGACGAGTCACGCTCTGCTCGGTCACCAGTCTGCCGAGTACGTCGTCGGTATCAGTCGCCTTGAGTGCGGCGAGGCGGTCATTGAGCGCTGCAATCTGCGCTCTGCCGTCGTCCGAGTCCTCAATGTATACCTTGAGCTTGGTCTCCTGTCCGCGCAGCTCCTCGCACAGCTTCTCGTCTACATAATCCCAGTAAATCTCGGTATCCTGTAAAAATTCCTCGAAATCCGCAGCATCTTCCAGCGCATAGCCCTCAATGCCAAGGTCTTCGAGCACACCCTCGACCGGGTCAATGCCCGCCGTCGTGGTGAAAATCGTCACTTCAATCCAATCCATGTGGTTTCTCCTTTTGATGTGAGAAGATAAGGTAATCCCGCCCGCAGGCGAAATGAAGCTTTCGCTCAAGCCTTTCTCGAAAGGCTTGCAGGTTCTTAGGGCAGCGCCCTAAGCCGCCGTCCGCAGACGGCGGAATCCCCTTTTTGATTCCCGGGATTCGGCCCGGGAATCAACCAATTTCTTTTTTTAGTTGATTCCGGCTCGGGCCGGAATCAAAAGAATCTTGCTCGCTGCGGCGAGCGCTTTGAACGAGAGTTTTGTTGAAACCCGGGTCGGACACCGGGTTTCAATGGGGAATTTCGCCCGTTGCGACGGGCGACTCAGGGCTCTGCCCTGAGAACCCGCAGCCTTTCGAGAAAGGCTGGCGAAAGCTTCCATTAGGGGTGCGGTACTTGTCTTTACATGCAAATCAGGCCATATTTCTCAGTAAAATACTTCAAAATCCGCTCTTCCTGTTCCCAGGTTCCGTCATACAATGCAAGACCTGCGTACACGCGCAGCGCCTTTTCCAAGAGTTCGGGTGACTGGGCGCACAGGCACACCGGGCGCGTAATCATATACAGATTCTCTTCCAGTGTAATAACGTCCTCTTCCTCTTCGATGAGCAGTTTAAACGCTGCCGGGGCTTCGTCCTCGAGTTCGATCAAACGCTCGTCCAGTTCGTGATCGCACGGAATCTCGTCCGAAATGCCCGTTGTCCAGTCGATAAAGTGTGCGTCTCTGCCATCGGACACCAGTGCCACGTCGTCTACCTCACGCGGGATGACCGTGCGGCCATGCGGTCTGGTGCGTACCAGATCGGCCAGACGTCTGGCGCGTTCGTGCGGCAGCGGGACGAACAGCTCGACGTTGGGCAGCTCCATATCGCGCAGCAGCCAGACAGCCGGGCATCTGACACCCAGCGAGACTCGCGCATAGGGCGCGATGATGCGCAATGCGTCGGTCAAATCCTGGGATTCCTCAGCGGTCAGGATGATGGTCGACACGCCGATGCGCTGCAAGACCGCCACGGCGGCCAGCACGTCGGTGCCGTCCTCCATGCGTCCGTCCGCGTCGACCGGCAGTTCGGCCATGAGGGCTGCGCCCGAAAGATCGGTCATCGCCAGCACGGCAGCGCGCAGGGCGCGGAAGTTTTCCGCACCGTGCAGGTAATAAAACGCCGGGCGTTCCTGCACAAACGGCTTAAATGCCGCGCGGCAGGTGCGGATGTAGCGCTCGCACAGGGGCACGTCGCGATCTTCGGGCAGCGGCGGGCAGGCCGCCGACAGTCCCACCGGTACTTCCGGGCAGGTCATACGCATTTTCTGCAAGGTGTCCAGATCGTGCGCCAGTGCGCCGCCGATCAGCGACGGGTCACGCGCGAGCAGGGTGTGATCGTCCGGATTGGTCAGGATAAGCTGTCCACCGGATAAGGGAATGGGTTCCATGGTCTCCTCCTTGGTGTCAGGCGGCGCGCCAGCTGCCATTTGCCTGCGGCTTGTAGCGCAGCGGCTTCTGTGCCGCCTCGGTGCACAGGGCAAGCGCCGTATAATACACGTCATCTATCATGCGTCCGCGGCTCGATGCGCTCTCACAGGCAAGGCTCAGCGCCTGCAGCGTATCGGTATCCGCGTTCAGTCGGGTGCCCAGTCCGGCATCCGTCTGGAACCGGCGCAGTGCGCCCAGTGCAGGGGTATCGAGTACGTCGGTGGGTTCGGCAAGGTAGCCCAGCGCGTGCAAGCGCTGGCAGACCGCCTTTGCCTGCGCACTCTGCTCGCCGTAGCGCACCGGTTTGGTCTCGTCCAGCGGGGCGGCGTCCTTGAGGTATCCCCGAATGGTGCGCAGCGCGTGCGCTTCCACGTCCGGGGTCAGTCCCTTACCTTCCCAGCCGCCCGACTTCGGCAGCAGCATTTCCAGACAGGTCAGCACCAGATAGTCGCCGTCCAGCTTCAGATGGTACTGTCCCTGACCCTTACCGTATGTCTTGCTTCCGACCAGCGTTGCGCCGCCGACCTCGTGCAGCACGCCTGCCATGAGCTCGGCTGCCGAGGCGGTATTGCCATTAACCAGCACGGTGATCTTATTTAATGGCAGATCGCCGCCGGTGGAATAGTAAACTTCATCGCCGCCCTGGTCTTCGCGGTAGTGCATGGTGGCGATCTTGGTCTTGGGTTCGATCATCAGGTCGAGCATGGCAAGCGCTGCGTCGATCATGCCGCCGCCGTTGTCTCTGAGGTCCAAAATGACCGCTTTGGTCTCTTTTTCGTCCAATCCGTTCCAGATTTCCTCGAAATCCTCCGCGTCATTCATGGACGAAAACGCGCTGATCGCGATATACTCCACGCCGGGTGCAGCCTGACGGGCAGACACGTTTTCACTCAGGATGGTCTCACGAATCAGGGAAAAGTCCAGCTTTTTGCCCTCCCGCTCGACCGTCACGCGCACGGTGCTGCCGGTCTCGCCTTGCAGCAGCGTGCCGATCTCGCTCAGCGGGGTCTTTGTCACGTCCTTGCCGTCAATCGCGATCAGGCGGTCATCTACCTGCATGCCCGCTTCGGCTGCCGGTGAGTGGCGCACGACCTCGCGGATGATCAGCCCGTCATCGGTCTGGGACACCGCGATACCGATGCCCGCGTAGCCCGACAGGGTGGAAAATCCGGCTTGGTACTCCTCCGCGGTCAGGTACATGGAATGCGCGTCCATGCCGCTCAGAATGTCGTTTAAGATGTTGGAAAGCGCGTCCGGGTTGTCTTCCAGATAAACCGCGTCCTCGTCTATGGTTTCCTGCGGAATGGGTGACTGTTCGGCAATCAGTCCGCGCTCGTTGATGATGTTGGCGGCGCGGCGAAAACGCTCGGATGCGGTGAGCGCTGCCGCCTGTCCGGTCAAAATGGTCAGACACAGCACGACTGCCATACAGGTTTGCAGGATTCGCTTCAAAAATACGCTCCTTTCACGGCGGATACCAGAGTTCCTTGGGTGAATCGGGCGCGAAGGCCGCGCCCGGCCTTTGCTTACATCTTTTCGGGTGCGTCTACGCCGATGATGCCCAGCACGTTCTTGATGGTCTGCACGGTCGCCTGACACAGGCACAGGCGGGCGTCGCGCACAGCCGGCTCGGCATCCATAATGCGGCAAGCGTTATAGAATCTGTGGAACTGAGCCGCCAGCATGATGCCGTACTTGTTGAGCTTGGACGGGTCACGCGACAGCGCAGCCTCACGAATCTCCTCGGGCAGCAGGGCGATGGCCTTAATCAGTGCCTTCTCGTCTGCGTGAGTCAGCACGGTCAGGTCAACATCAGCAGCCTTGGGCACGGATACGCCGTTCTCGGCTGCGTTGCGCAGTACCGAGCAGATACGCGCATGCGCATACTGGACGTAGTACAGCGGGTTCTCGGAGTCCTGCTTGACAGCCAGGTCAAGGTCGAACTCCATCTGGGTCTCAGCGGCACGGGAGTTGAAGAAGAAACGCGCTGCGTCAACCGGAATCTCGTCGAGCAGGTCGGACAGGGTCAGGCTCTTGCCGGTACGCTTGGACATACGGACGACCTCACCGCCCTGCATCATGCGGACGAGCTGCATGAGGACGA
The DNA here is from genome assembly GCF_002160355.1 of Butyricicoccus pullicaecorum. Lineage (NCBI taxonomy): Bacteria > Bacillati > Bacillota > Clostridia > Eubacteriales > Butyricicoccaceae > Butyricicoccus > Butyricicoccus pullicaecorum. The sequence continues at coordinate 185,897 of NZ_NFKK01000004.1, read as the reverse complement.
TTTCCAGACGGCCCGAACCGTCCAGACCCAGTGCATCGAGTGCGCGCTGGAGACGCGCGACATGACCGTGGTGGTCTGCGCCCCAAATGTTAATCACGCGGTCAAAGCCACGGGTGACGAACTTGTTGCGATGGTATGCGATATCGGCTGCAAAATAGGTGTAGAAACCATTTGCACGGCGCAGAACGTCGTCCTTGTCTGCACCGAATGCGGTGGACCTCAGCCACAGTGCGCCGTCCTGCTCGTAGGTCACGCCTGCGTCGGTCAGCATCTGAACGGTCTCGGCTACTGCGCCAGAGTCGTGCAGGGTGGACTCGCGGAACCATACGTCGTAGTGAATCTTGTAGCGCTCGAGGTCCTTCTGCATCTTCTCGATGTTGTGCGGCAGACCGTAGCCGACGATTGCGTCGAAACGCTCCTCGGGGGTCATGTCCAGCAGCTTGTCGCCGTGCATCAGGGCCAGATCGTGCGCCAGCTCGCGGATGTCTGCGCCCTGATACCAGGACGGGTCGAACTCGATTGCGTCCTCGCCCTTGAGCTCCTGGATGTAACGACCCTCAACCGAGTGCGCGAACTTGTCCACCTGATTGCCGGCATCGTTGATGTAGAACTCACGGGTCACGTCGTTGCCTGCCCATGCCAGTACCTCGGCCAGGCAGTCACCCAGAACGCCGCCGCGTGCATTACCCATGTGCATCGGGCCGGTCGGGTTGGCCGATACGAACTCGACCATGATCTTTTCGGGCTTTTCCGCGCGGGTCTTGCCGTAGTCTGCGCCGCAGGTCTCAACGGCACGGACAGCGTCCTGATACCAAGCAGGATTCAGAGTAAAGTTCAGGAAACCGGGGCCTGCAATGTCGATCTTCTCGAAGCAGGTACCCTCGAGGGACAGATTTTCTACGATTGCCTCGGCAATCTTGCGGGGCGCCATGCGCAGCGGCTTTGCGCACTGCATTGCGAAGGTGGAAGCCCAGTCGCCGTTTGCGGCATCCTTGGGCATCTCAACAGCAACCGGCGGCAGCTCGGCCTGCGGCAGGGTTCCGGCAGCGACTGCCTTGTCGTATGCGGCCTTGACGACGTCGGCAGCGGCCTGACGTGCGGTGTCTAACAGGTTCATAGATAATACACTCCGTAATATTCTTATTTTTTATTTCTTTTTTGTATTTACATGGGTTGGGTGGCAACGGTCAGCTCAAAGTGATGGCTGCCTGCAAGATTGTGGTCGACCTCGACCGTGTAATCAATCGCCAGCTCTCCCCCGTTCTCGCCAATCGTGTTGCGAATGCGCGACGTATGGGTGGAAATGGTGACCGACATACCCATCGGGGTCTGGTACAGACCGACGTGGCGCTGGTTCTCCAAAAACAGCATCTCGGACGGGCAGGTGCCGGTGCGAATCATGGAGACCGTCTTACCGTCAAGCTTGAGCGTGGTGCGCGTGCCCTCAAGACCGGTAATCTCGCTCTCGTCGTAGGCGATGTAGTATTTGCCGTTGCGGCGATACAAACGTGCGGCGGTGACCAGATTGATTTCTTCCTGATCGCAGCCTTCAAAACACTGGGTTGAATGGATGGACAGCCAGACGTCTTTCTTGATGTTTTCCATGGTTGTCTCCTCCTCTCTGTGTATGAGTCAAGGGAAAAAAGATAAACGGATTCCCGCCCAAAGCCCGTAGGTCACTATCCTTATTCTCGCGCCGAGCGCGAATAAAACGAGTGGGCGAAATCGGGTCCGGGCCTGAGGCCCGGCGCAGTCCAGGCGCGCAGCCTGGTCCGTCCAGGTGAAACCTAGTCGAGCCCGCAGGCTCGAAACTCTCTTTTGATTCCCGGGATTCGACCCGGGAATCAACTAATTTATTTTTTTTAGTTGATTCCGGCTTTGGCCGGAATCAAAAGAATCTTGCGCGTCTGCGGACGCGCTTCTTTTTTATTTTTTGGTTGAAACCCGGGTCGGACACCGGGTTTCAAAGGGGAATTCCGGACTCTGCGGAGTCCGGCCAGCCTGCGCGGCTGGATCGCGCCGGGTCGCAGACCCGGACCCGCTTGTCGCCTGCGGGCGGGAATGGGTACGGTGGTTATTCCTTAATATGCGTCGATATCGACCTGTTCCGCCGGAAAATCCAGGCTTCCATTCAAAAATCCCGGAGCGAGCTGATTAAAGCCTTGCGGGTCATCGGACACGAAATACCGGGTTTTTCCCTGTCGTTCCTCTGCCGGAACCAACATACCGCGGACGCTCTCGGCAGCAGCCGCGCCCGAGTCGATTAGCGTCACGTTTTCACCCATTTCCGCAGCAACCACTTCGCTCAGCAAGGGATAATGGGTGCAAGCCAGAATCAAAGTATCGACGTTTTGTGCCTTAATCGGTGCCAGATACTCGCGCACCACGGTCTCGGCGACGATATCGCCGCAATGCACTCTTCCGTTTTCCACCAGCGGGACAAGCAGCGGGCAGGGCTGCATGAACACCGCGAGGTTTGGGTCGGCGGCCTTGAGCATGCGGTCGTAGACGCCCGAGCGGACGGTTGCCGGGGTACCGATAACGCCGATGCGGCCGGTCTTAGTGGCGGCGCGGGCGGCGGCGCATGCCGGCCAGACCACGCCGATCATGGGGACGTCTGTCTCGTTTGCGACGATGTCCAGTGCGGTGGCCGACACGGTATTGCACGCGACGACGATCGCCTTGATGTCGAACTTGCGCAGAAAGCGCACGTCCTGACGGGTATATTTTAAGATGGTCTCGGCCGAGCGCGTACCGTAAGGCACGCGTCCGGTATCGCCAAAGTAGATGATATCCTCGTGCGGTAAAATCTCGTGCAGGCGGCGCACGGCGGTCAGGCCGCCCACGCCCGAGTCAAAGACCCCGATGGGACGGTTATCCATGTGCTTCCTCCAGCGCCAGCTCGATCAGGCGGTCGATCAGTGCCGGATAGGACAGGCCGGCGTGCTCGAACAGCTTGGGGTACATCGAAATGCTGGTAAAGCCCGGAATGGTATTGATCTCGTTGAACACGATCTCGTTATTCTTATAAGTACAGAAGAAGTCGACGCGCGACAGGCCGCGGCAGCCCAGCGCGGTATAGACGCGGACTGCGTTCTTACGAACGGTCTCGATGGCCTCTTCAGAAATGTGCGCCGGGATGTACAGCGCCGAAGTCTCGTCGTTATACTTTGCGTCGAAGGTGTAGAACGTCTGGGTGGGTGCGATCTCGCCGACGGTCGATGCGACCGGGTCGATATTGCCCAGCACAGCGCACTCAACCTCGTGTCCGTCGATAAACTCCTCGACCAGTACCTTGGTATCCCAGCGGAATGCCTCAGCCAGGCCGGAAACCAGGGTGTCAAAGTCGTCCGCACGGGCAACGCCGACCGACGAGCCGGACGAGCAGGGCTTGACGAACATCGGATAGGTATTTTTGAGCTTTTCAGCCGCTGCGCGAGCGACTGCCTGTGCGTTCTTCTCGTAATCGGGACGCAGCGCGATGTAGTAATCGGCCTGACGCACGCCGGTGGTATCGACGATGATCTTGGTCAGGCTCTTATCCATAGAGTTTGCCGAAGCGGCAACGCCCGGGCCGACAAACGGAATGCCCGCAAGGGTCAGCAGGCCCTGAATGGTTCCGTCCTCGCCGCCCATGCCGTGCAGCACCGGGAAGCAAACGTCGATTCGGATGGTCTCACCGGTCTCGGGCAGGATGATGCCGTGGGTCTCGCGGTCGGGCGACAGCACGGCGCGGCGCAGGCCCGGCTCCTTCTCCCATGCTCCGCTCTCGATCTTGTCCGGGTCGGCATTTTCGTACAGGAACCACGCGCCGTCGCGGGTAATACCGATCACTGCAAGGTCATATTTGTTTCGGTCGACGTTCCGCAGGATGGAAGCCGAAGACAACAGAGAAATGCTATGCTCGTTCGACAGTCCGCCGAATAAAACCGCAAGTTTTAACATGTTTTTCCAAACCCTCTTTTACATATTTACTCAGTATTTATTATACGATAAACCAGAAGGAAATACAAACGATTTGCATAAAAAGTCTTCCGAAAAGTGCTCTGTGTCGCTCGCCTCCCTTGTGCACCCTGCGGCACATCTGTGAACGATTTGTAAATCCGCGCCATGCCTCTTGACACGCAATATTATATGCCGTATAGTATTATACAACAAGTAAGGAGGTGTGAGCCGTGTCTTTCCCCATCTCTGCCGCCCTGCTCGATGCAATCGTGCTGTCTGTCGTCTCCCGTGAGGGGACTTATGGCTACAAAATCACGCAGGACATCCGCAAGGTTTGCGACGTTTCCGATTCTACCTTATATCCGGTTCTGCGCCGTCTGCTCAAGGCGGGCGCACTCGAGACCTACGATCAGGCTGTCGATGGCCGCATGCGGCGCTACTACAAGATCACGCCCATCGGCCGCATGCAGCTGATGCAATATCTGTCCGACTGGGCTGACTACCGCGACAAGATCGAATCTGTCTTTTTTGGAGGGAGTTCCAAATGAACGCATACGAATACTTACAGGCGCTGCGCGCGGCGCTCGCCGTCCTGCCGGACGACGAAATCGACAGCGCGATGCGCTACTATGAGGACTATTTCCTGGACGCGGGGGATGAAAACGCAGCCCAGGTCATCGAGCAGCTGGGGCCTCCCGAGCAGGTCGCCGAAGCCATTCTGCGCGACTACACCGGCGTTGCCCGCCGCCGTCCCGAGCGCTTTGAGGAGGAAAAAGCGCAAACGGTGGACGGTGTCCCGCTCGGCCGGGATGGCAAGCCGCTCACGCGCAAAAAGGGCATCAACCCCTGGATGCTGGCCTGCATCGTGCCGCTCGCTCTGATTTTCGGCCCGATTGCTGTCGCGGTCATCGGTGCCATCATCGTCGCGATCGTCGGTCTGGTCATCGGCGTTGCCGCCTGTGTGGTCGCCGTCCCGGCTGCCACCCTGATCGGCGGCGGTGCGCTCGTGCTGTTCTCCTTCCTGCTCTGGGCAACCCCGGCTTCCGCCCTCGCGACGTTGGGTGCCGGTCTGGTCGTCGGCGCGATCGGTCTGCTGCTCGTGCTGCTGGTCATCAAGCTGTGCATCCTCTTCGTCCCGCCCATCATCCGCGGACTGGTCGCCCTCATTCGCTGGCCGATCGAGAAAATCCGTAACTGTCTGAAACGAGGTGCGTGAACATGAAATTTTTGGCAAAACTCGCCGTCGTGGTGCTCATCCTCGGCGGTATCCTGTTCGCCGCCGGTCACGCTATGGGCGGCTCGGTCTACTCGGCCTGGTACAATGGTGCGCTTCACCCCTTCCGCGAGGCGTTCAGCATCGGCTGGAGCAGCTGGCAAAATGAACGCGGTGATATCGTGAACGATGCCAAGGACGCTGCCCGCGACGCGCTGGATGATGCACGCGATGCACTGGACGATGCGCGGGACGCGGTCGGTCATCACCCGGAATCCGAGCACACTGGCTCCATGCAGAACGGTGAGACCGCCTTTTCCGACAACCACACCAAAAATCTGGCATTCAGCCTCGGACGCGGTGAATACACCATCGTGCGCGGGCAGGACGACCAGTTTTCCATCTCGGGCACCGGTCTGGACGCGCTGACCAACTGGGTCGACGGCGATACGTGGAATATTTTTTACGAAGATCGGCAAAGTAAGCAGGAAGACCGCAAGGTCACCATCACCCTGCCCCAGAATTTCCGCCCCGAACAGGTTGAGCTGAACATCGGTGCGGCCTCGGCTGCGCTGTGTGCGCTAGGCGCTGACGAGATCGAAGTCAACGTAGGCGCAGGCAGTCTGACCGCTGACGCGCTCGACACGCAGGAACTGGAACTGACCGTCGGCGCAGGCTCGGCCGATGTCAAACTTGGCGGCGGCTGGAGCGACTACCGCTATGACGTCACCTCAGGTATGGGCAGCGTCACGGCAAACGGCATCACGCTGACCGAGGGCATCGCGGGTGAGGTCGCAGCCGGCAGCGGTTCGCGTCATCTGAACCTTGCGTGCGGCATGGGTTCCATCAACCTGACCACACAAGCTTAACACAACCATCAACGCGGAAAGGAGCGTTTTTCCATGAACGACAACAAAAACAATACCCCCAAGCGTCTGTATCGCTCGGCGACTGACCGCAAAATCTGCGGTGTGTGCGGCGGTCTGGCAGACTATTTCGGTCTGGACTCCACCCTTGTCCGTCTGGCCTTTGTCGCCCTCGCCGTGCTCGGCTTCTCCACCGGCATCATTCTCTATATCCTCGCCGCTGTGGTTATGCCCGACGAGCCCTAACCCTCACGATTCCCCCAGCCTGCCGCCCTCCTGCGGCAGGCTTTTTTGTCGTCAAAATACCGCCCTATTTGCAATTTGTTGATGATTTTTCCCTTGGTCTGTGCTACAATAAAGGCAATCCCCGGAAAGGACGGTTACGAGAGAATGGAAGAGAAAAACCTGAGAGAAACCGACGAGACGGTCGATGCCGCACAGGCATCCGAACAGACCGCACCCGTCGACGACACCCCCGCAGAGCAGGCCGAGCCGACCGAGCAGGCCGTCACGCTGCGTGAGGATAAAGTCCCCGAGAGCGAGGAATACGACGAGGACGACGAGGACGACGAGGACGATGATGAGGAAGAAGACGAAGACGACGAAGTAGTCGAAGAGGAAGTCGACAACACCCCGCCCTACTGCGACAAGGTGTTCGGTGTCTATCGCCTTGCCCTCTACGGTATCTGCTTCGGCTACGGCGGCGGTCTGCTGGTGACCGGTCTGTTCGGCATCATCACCGGCCGTGAGGTCACCACCTCCTCGATTCCCGGTATCGTTGGTGCCGTCATCGGCTACCTGATCGGTGCATACGCCACCAAGCGCCTGCAAGCCAAGGCAAAAGCTGAGGCCGAAGCCGCAGAAGCTGCTGCACAGTCCACCGAATCGCAGGCAGAATAAAAAAAGACCGCTCCATACGGAACGGCCTGACCGGTTCCAATACGGGAAGCGGAATCAAAACATTCATCTCAGTTTCCATGCTGGGAGCGAAAGACGAGGGTACGATTGTACCCTCTTTTTTTGTGTCACGGCGCCTGCTGCACGCCCTCCTGCGCTTCCTTCAGCCAGCGATAAAATGTACCGCGTGCAACCCCCAGCAGGGCTGCCGCCTGCGTACCGCTGATCTCGTGCGTCTCGTACATCTGCTGCACCTGACGGAAGGACTCGGGCGACTTGCGCGACGGACGACCGACCGACTTGCCCGCTGCCTGCGCCTGCTCAAAGCCCTTGCGCTGGCGTGCGCGGAAGCTCTCGCGGTTGGCATCGGCTGCCTGCGCGATCAGTCCCTCGACCACCTCGGAAATCAACTGCTCGACCGTTACCGCGGTGCCTCCGAGTTCCTGCTGCAAGATCGACGGGTCAATGCCCCGCGCTTCCAGCTTCTCGGCCAGTGTCTGTTCAATATCGTTATCTTGAATCTTTTTCAGCTCCGTAAACAGCATAGATACCTCCTACCTGCCCAAATCGCCTCACACGCATCGGGCATTGCCTATCTTCTGTATTTATGATGCCATCTTCGCTTGATCGCCTGTTCTCTGATCCTCTTCCCAGGCATACCCCAATGAACCGATCTTCTATGCCGCAACGCCGATCGGTCCTTTTTGCAAACGATTACAAATTGTATAATTTGTTCGTTTGATTATCCCTTTGTCCACATTTCCCACACGTCAGGCGCATATCCCACGGTCGCCTGTTTGCCGTTGCGCACGATGGGTGCACGCAGCAGCGCGGGTTCTTCGAGCAGTTTTTCTTCCCTGTCCGACTCGTAAGCCAGATATTTGAGCGCCGCTGCTCCCTTGGCCTTCTCGTCGATCAGCGCCTCGATCGATCCAACCGCACGCTTTACGCTGTCGAATTCGCCACGCGACATGCCGTACCGCGCAAGATCGATCGACTGGAACTTAATTCCGCGTTCTTTGAACCATCTCTCGGCTTTTTTCGTGTCAAACGACTTACTTTTTCCAAAAATTTGAATATTCATAAGAGGTCTAACCTCCTGTCTCCCTTTGTGTTGTCTCATTATAGCAAATTATTGTTTCAAAGGAAACCCTTTTTTTGGTTATTTAACCTTTTTGTCACCTTTTTTACTGAAATGTGTGTAACTTTAGCTTTTTTGTCTCGTTTCCTATCCTTTTTAGCACACATCGCGAAATGCATAACATGCAAAAACCCCCTGCCGAATGGCAGGGGGCTGCATTTTGTGCTTAAAAATCGAAATCGCTGATGTCGTCGAAGCTGTCCAGCGAGCAGTCGCCGTCTTCCAGATCATCCAGATTTACGATTGCAAACGGAACTTCTTCATCCAGATCGCTTACATCGTAAGATTCATCGCTCTTCGATGCTTCAAAGTAAATGTCCGGATAGTCATCGGTGTCCAGCTCAAAGAAAGCATACTCTTCCTGATCCAGGCTGCCGATCGACTCGACACTATCGTCATCGATATCATATACCTTGAGGCTGGTCAGATCATCATCGGTGTTATTGTAAACGCCAACGATCATCTTGTCGCCGCCATCGGTATATTCCGTGCCGTCAAAGCTGGTACTGGTCGAGCTGTCGATCCAAACAGCTGCGTAATCGGTCGCGTCGTCAAAATCGACTTCGATCGAATCATACGCATCATCATCGTCATCGCTGTCGTCATAGAACAGAACCAGATCGTAGGTGTCTGCATCTGCTGCTTCGTCAATCACGATACCAGCATCATCTGCCAGACCGTCGCCGTCCAGCAGGTCGTCATAGTCGCTGACATCAAAGTCATCTACGTCATCTACCAGATATGCCTCGACGATCTCTCGGCCCGAGGTGTTGACAAAGGCAACCGACAGTTCACCGCGGCGGCTGGTCTTCTTCTCCTTGGTGATGTCTACGGCCTTCTTGGTGATCTCCAGCGTAGCCGATGCCGGGTCCTTATAGTCGAAGCTCAGGGAGTATTCTTCAATATCCGAATACGACTCAAATTCGACCGTGATGTACCAGCTGGTGTCGCTCTCCAGATCCATGTCGACCTCGACCGACTTACCATCCTTGAGCGTGCTGTCCAGCAGATCGTCTGCGTCGTCCAGCTCACTCTTGGAGCCTGCCATGTAGATGGCCTTGATGGTATCGCCCGACTCGTTCTTAAAGGTGATGGTCGAATCGCCGGACGAGCTGCCCTTGAGTGACAGCTTCTTGCTGCTCGAGAAGGTCAGGGTTGCGCTCTTGACCGTGCTGCTCGAGAAGGTTACCTTACCGCTCGAGTACTTATCGCCATCCTCATCGACAACCTGGAAGTACCAGGTCTTGGTACCGTCCAGATCGATGTCGATGGTCTCGTCATCGCCTGCGTCGATGGTCTTGTCCCAGATGATCTCGGAGCTCGAGAAGCTGCTGTCCTTGGACATGTACAGCTTTTCAATATCCAGCTTGGACTTGTTCTCGACCTTGAGCGCGGTGTCGCCAGTCGATACCGTGATGGTCTTGTCGTTTGCCTGCTCGAACTTGCCGTTCTCCTTGAGCACGACAGTGACATAGGCATTGACACCGGTCAGGTTCAGACCGTTGAAGAACTTGGTGCCCACGCCCTCGGTGTAGAAGTCATACAGGCGGGTGGTTGCATTGTCCGGTACCGAAATATAGAACGATGCAGTACCATTCTTCTTGAGGGTGGAAGTCAGGACGTTCTTGCTGTACGAATACGTGCCCGACTGGCCATAGTACAGTGCATTGATGTCTGCGCCGGTCTGGTTAATCAGGTCAACGCGGTAGTTCTTGGAAGATACCACGGGGGCATCCATCGGGTAAGTGACCGTTACCTGCTTGGTTGCCTGGTTCCAGGTGCAGGTGGTGTTACCAAACGCCTGGAGCGCACGCACGTGAACCAGCGTGCGGCCGGACTTATTGATGTATGCAGCCTTGTAGGTGCCGTTGTTTGCCAGCATGTCCTTCTGGACACCGTCTACGGTCAGCTTGGTCGAGCCGATCGGTACCTTGATGGTCTGGCCATCCTTTACCATGGTGACGGTACGATTTGCCGCATCCCAAGTCAGGCTGCCGCCCATCGCCTCTACCACACCGCGCAGCGGCAGCATGGTATAGCCGCCGGCATCCAGTGTCGGCTTGCTGCCCTCGGCATCAATCGCCTTGGACGTGCCGTTTACCGTCATAGTCGGGCTGTCAATCGTCAGAACGATGGAGCCCATCGTCGTTGCCGCTGACGCGGTTGCAGGCGCGATTGCCGGCAGTGCGGTCAGCAGCAGAGCTGCGCTCACGATCAGCGCACTCAGCCGTTTTCGCAGTTTCATTGTGATTCCTCCTTATAATCCATCGGACGTCCCTGAATCGTCCCTTATCTAAAAATCCCCCGACCGGTATGGCCGGGGGACTTTTATACCATGTAGGATTTATTCGCCGTCTACATCAGCGCTGCTGTGATCAACCTCGAACTGAACGAAATAGCTGTAATCGCTCAGATCCTCGTTGTCCACGGTGACACAGTAATCATCATACTCGAACAGGAAGTCGTAGTAACCATCGTTCTTCCACTCGTCGTAGTCAAACAGTGCAACCGTACCAGTACCGCTGGACAGATCGGTCGAAGACCAGATCTTCTTGCCGTCGAACTTATTGACGGTATCGTCCTTGTCTGCGTCGCCGTCTTCGGCATCACGGACGTAGACATTTCTCAGCTTGTACTTGGAATCGGCGTTATAAACCGTGAATACAATCTGATCATCGTCCAGGTCATCTGCGCCGTCGTCATAGGTCTTGACCGACATGCTGCTCGAAGACAGGCTGGTGATGCAGATGACGCCGATATTCGAGATGTTCTTATTAAAGGTAATGTCCTTCTTGACGAAGTTTTTCTTGCTGGTGAATACAACGAGCGTCAGCTCATTGTCCTTGGAGCCGTACAAGTCGAGATCAAAGAGATCGTACTCACCCTTATCCAGATCGCCGATATCGTCGTACTCGTCGTTGAAGTCGTCGTAATCCCAGTTATCCCTGATCTTATCATCCGGATCGATGACAAACATGCCATAGATATCCTGATCGGTCAGGTTGGAGATCAGCAGGCCATCATTCGAGGACGAAGACGAACCCAGTGCAAAGCCGCTCTTCTTGAGGGTGATGGTAGCGGTCTTGGGCGAGGTGGACGAGAAGGTAACGCTGCCGGACTCGATGACGTCGCCGTCCTTATCGTATGCACGGATGTACCACTTGCGCATACCGGTCAGGTCGATGCTAAACTTATCGGTATCGCCGTTCTTGGTGGTATCGATCAGGTTCTTTGCGTTGCGGAATGCCGAGTCAGTGTTGGACAGAGCCATACGCAGCTCGTAAACGGTCTTGCCATAGTTGTTCTTGAAGGTAATCTCCGTGCTGCCGCTGTTGGTCGAGGTGGACGAGTTCGCGTAGGAAACCTGTCCGTTTGCATTGAAGGTTACCATCTGGGTGCCCCAGGAAGAAGCCAGATTTACGTTGGTGTAGGTTACCTGCCAGCCGCTCTGGTAAGTGATGCGGAAGTCGTAGTAGGGCTTCGCGGAAGCGTAAGGCAGGGTCATGGTGGTGTAGCCGCCGGCTGCCAGGTAACGGGTCGCCAGCTGCTCGTCAGACCATGCGCCGGTCGCAGCCGAGCCGTAAACGATCGAGGTGATGACGTTGCCGGTGTTGTTGCGGACGGTCAGCAGAACGCTCGAGTCGGTGCCCGAAGCCAGTACACCGTCCAGTACCAGGGTTGCAGCGTCAGCCGAGGTGATGGTCAGCGAGCCGTAGGTGCCTGCGTTCGAAAAGTCCAGGTTACGGATATAAGACTTATAGCCGTAAACGCCGGTCAGCTGCATGTCGTACTTGACCTTTGCGAAGTTCGCGGTGACGTTTGCAATGCTGTTTGCGTACAGCTCATTGGTCAGGATATTGTTGCCCCAATCCTCGGTGCCGGCGGGAGCAAAGCGGATCTCCTTATAAGCAACGGTCGAGGTGTTGGTGATCTTGAGCTGTACGGGCTGGGTCGCCAGCGTAGAGCCTGCGACCATGGGATAAACGACGGTTGCCTGACGGGTGTCTGCACGCCAGTCAACGGTCACGCCCGGGAAGAACTCCAGCGAGCGCAGCCAGACGTAAGTACGTCCGTTGTCGGTGAAGGGTGCGACAGACATGGACTTTGCCACGCCGTTTGCATAAGCGGTCTTGGAACCCAGGGTCATGCTGACCGTGGAACCGTTATACTTCATGGTAATCTGCTGGTTTGCAGCATTCCAGGAAACCGTGCCGCCCATATTCTCGACGACAGAGCGCAGCGGGAGCATGGTATATCCCTTGTAGAGGGTTGCGCGGGAACCCTCTGCGTCAATGGTGGTAGAAGTACCATTGACCGACATAGTCGAACTGCCGATGGTGAGGGTAATGGCACCGGTGGCCTTTGCGTCAGCGGCAAAAGCTGCGGGAACCATGGTGGCCATCAGGCAGAGGGCGACAAAGAGCGCACCCAAACGCTTGATGAATTTCATTGAGTAAGACCTCCTCATTTCCGGTTTTTTTCGCCGGACGCTGACGGCGACCGGGCGATAAAGGATACCTTGTTATCCCTATTCTATCATAATAGACGAACGGGAACAATGAAAAGTTCCCCTCGTTTGTGAACAATTTGAAAACCTTATGGGGCACAAAAAGATTCCGGTGGAATCTTTTTCCATAAGGCTGTGGCCGACCCCGTCGGCCAAGTCATGAAATCTCTGCCTAATCGCTAAAATTCGCTATTTTAACAGTCATTTAGCATAGAAAAAGGGCCCCGCCGAAGCGGAGCCCCTTTTGGACTCAAGTGTTAACTTGATGGGTAATCACACGGGGTGATTAAGCCTCAACAATCGACAGAACCATATCCTGATTCTTGATGAAAGAGTCCTTCTGAGCTACAGTAATCACATTGCCCTTTGCCGATACGTCATAACCAATCGAGGAGCTGCATGCCGTAGCAATCTTATTTGCAATAGTTTCTGCACTGTCGCCTTCCTTGATGGAAGCCGTGCCAGTGAACTTATTGCCATCAACAACCAGCTGCAGAGTAGCATTAGTCTTTGCGCTGGAAGTAATGGTCAGAGTTGCAACACCCTTCTGCTGTGCAGAGGCTTCGGTAACCGGAGTTGCAACAGCATTAAAGGTGCCAGTCTCAGCAGTCGGCTTAGAAACAGTTGCAGTGAATTCCTTGACATCCGAAGTTACAGCGGTAATGGTTACCTTATCGCTATTAGCTTCAGCTCTGTACTTACGAGCCATTGCATCATCACCGTTTACTGCATCTGCGATAGCAGTAGCAGTGTTAGCTGCGTTGCTAACAACAGAATCGAAAGCTACGCTATCGGTGCCGATTACCAGGCGGCAAGCCTTATTGCTGGTACCTACTACAGTACCACCAACAGTGATCTCAACCTTAGCATTTGCAACAGCAGTTACCTCAGACTTACCCTGAGTAGCCTCGCCGAGGGTATAGTCCGGAAGTGCAATATTCTGAACTTCTACCTCAACCTGACCAACCTTGGTATCGCCGTCGAACAGCTCAACAACAACCTTGCCAGCCTTCTTCGGGGTTACAGTTGCCTCATTACCAGAGGTGTAGGAGACAGTTGCAATAGTAGTGTCGGAAGAAACTACCTTATCAACATCAGCGCCGCCGATCTCAGTCCAAGTGAACTTCTGATCATCTGCATCCGGAGTTGCAAAGGTCAGCTTGGTGACAGACGGGATAGCCTTAGCATTTGCCTCTGCATCAACCTCACCGAGGGTATCGTCGAAGGTGTAAACTGCAACAACGTCGCCGCCAATCTTAGAAGCAACATCGGCAATTACATAGGTATCTGCATCGTTGAACTCGTCATCAACGTCAGAGCCGTTACCCAGGTTGGAGGCGGTCTCAGCAGTGATATCCGGGTTGCCGTCGAAGCCGTTAGCAATAGCCAGAACCTTGTCGGTGTAGTCAGCGCTCTTGGTGTCATAGATGGTCGGAGTGCCATCAATGCTGTAGTACAGAACGTCGTCAGCCAGATCCTTGCTCTTGGTGTTCAGATAACCAACAGAGTACAGATTCTCATCGTCTGCAAAGGTGTAGGTATCGGTACCAACGGTGATGTAGCCAGACTTAACAGCCTTGATAACATCACGATTTACCTCGTAGTAATGGCCCTTAGCGGTGTTGCCATTGACATCCATGAAGGTAACGTTGGTCAGAACACCATCAGCATTGGTGGTGATCTCAGCGTAAGCAGCATTGTTCTTCAGCAGAGCAGCTGCTTCCTTGGTGGTCAGATCGTCGTCAGAAGAACCATTGTACTGCTCAACAACATCCTCGAAGTCTACATCCTCAGCGGACTTAACAGTGGTAACCTCGCCGTTGTAAGCAACCTCGACCTCAACAACGTCGTTCTTGTCGTAAGATACGCTGGTTACGAGACCAACCTTGGTAGAAGCTGCATCGAACTGGTTGAAGTTCTCAACGCCCAGGATAGCTGCGGTTGCATCGCCGCTCGCGTCGACATTTGCAATGTATGCAGCTGTGTTAGCGGTACCCTTGGAAGCAGTCAGCCAGTTATCCTTATTGGCGGTCATCTGAGCAGCCTTAGTGTCGTTGGTGTTTACAGTATCGCTAGCAACAATTTCCGGAATATCAGACTGTTCTACAGCCAGAACATCCTCTGCATCGACCTTCAGATTTGCATCCGAGTTGCCATCCTTATGGATGTAGTTAGTAGTTACTGCGAACAGAACATCAGCATTCTCCAGAGCTGCAACGGTGCCACTCTTATTGCCTTCATTGCTCAGACGATCAGCCTTCTTAGCATAGCTGTAATCGCTGTCCTGTGCATTCTTAGTAACATTTTTGGTGTTGAATACGGACTCCATCTTGGTGATGACGCCGTCTTCATTCTGCCAGAACTTGTAGACGTTACCAACTACCTTATTTTCATCCCAAGAACGGTCTTCGTCCTTATCGTAACCGTTACCGTTGCTCTCGCCGTCGATCTTCAGATCGGAAGCGAACTCTACGTCCTTCTTGACAGAGTTGTCAGCCAGCAGGATGTCTGCAACAGCCAGGCTACGGTCGCCGGTCTTGTCGGAACCGTCCTTGGTGTCCAGAATCATCATGTAGTTGGAAGTCTCGTTAGCGTAGTCAGAGTAAACGATGAAGCCGTTGCGGTTCTGCCACAGAGCGAACTCAGTGCCCAGCTCCTCATCGTCGAAGTCCTCGTACTTAGCCGGGTTAGCCGGAACAACTACGTCGCCCAGAACGGTGTTCTCTGCAATCTTCAGAACGTCGTCGCCAAAGGTCAGCTCCAGGTCATCCTTAGTGGAAACCTTGTCGAGCTCAGCGGTCTCAGACTCTACCTTGGTAACGGTAGCGGTAACTACTTCCTTCTTCTCGCCCTTATCGTAAGCGTTGGTGTAGGTTACCTCAATGATGTCGCCCTCTTCCAGATCTTCCGGAACTACGTAGTTGACCTTATAGTCAGTTGCGTCGTTCAGGTCATCCAGCTTCCAAGTAACATTCTTAGAAGAGATCTGAGTATCCTCGTTGCCCTCATTCAGCATCGAGGAAACAGTCAGGCGCTTAGAAGTAACGGACTCTACCTTGTAGTAGTTAGCCTCGTCAACAACTACCCAATCAACGTCGCCGTCGGAATCCCAGTCCATCAGCTTGTACTGAGCGCCGTCGCGTACGTTCAGAGCCTTCTCAACATTCTTGTCGGAAGTGGTCTTAACACCGTTGTACTCGTCCTTGGACAGGTAGGTGGTCAGATCAGAGTAAGTACCCTCGTTGGAGATTACTGCAGCATTGTCTGCTACGGACTCCAGATCCAGAGAAGCATCCTCGAGCTCGATGGTGCCGTTGTCGGACTTGGAGTCAGCCATGGAAGCGTTGTAATCGTAAGCAGTCTGACCCTTTACGGTCTTGATTGCCTTGATTTCCCAATCCTCGGAGTAAACGAACTTGTCGTCGCCCTTCTCCCAAGTCGGCTCGCCGTGGCTGCCTTCGCCCCACAGCTCTACCTGGTAGCCCTTGATGGCATTAGCATCGCCAGCGTACTTGAAGGAGTAAGCGGTGTAAGCGTGAGACTCCTTAGAGTTATACATATCGGTGGTGTCGTCATCGATCGGGTAAGCCAGGATGTGGCCATCCTCGTCCGGATCAGCGCCGATTACAACCCAAGTATGAGCCTTGCAGTTGGTCAGGGTAACATTCTCGTCATCAGAGCTGTCCTTGGTCCAGGTACCAACAGCTGCGCGCTCCAGACCCCAAACGGACTCAGCCAGGGTCGGGTAGGTCTCAACAGAGGTGCCGTGGGTGGTGTTAACCAGCTTAGCGCCACGAGCGTAGTCTGCGAACAGAGCGTTGTAGATAACCTGAGCGTCCTCACCACGCAGAGCGTCGGTGGAAGCTACCATGTTGGTGCCGTCCAGCAGGCCGATAGCCTGAGCGTTGGACATGTAGGAGAACGGATAGTTCTGCTTCATGTCAGCGGTCTCATAACCCATTGCACGAACAACCATGGTTACGAACTCAGCATCGGTGATTGCACGGTCCGGCTCGAACTTGTTGTTGCCAACACCGATTACGATGCCGTTGATGTAGCAGTAGCCGATTGCGGAATCCTTCCAGGAGCCCTTTGCAACGTCGGTGAAGGACTGAGCGCCAACGTACTGAGATACGTTCGGGTCGCCAGTCATCAGACGAGCGATCATTGCGCAAGCCTCTGCACGGGTGATAGTGTCTTCCGGATGATACTTGCCGTCGTCCTTACCCTGGATAACGCCCAGATCGGACAGCATGGTGATAGCCTCGGAGTAATCGGAGCCCGCCGGGACATCCTCAAACACCTTAGCGCCAGCGAACATGCTGAAAGTGCATGCAAACGCCAGTACCATAGCAAGAACCTTCTTCAGATTCTTCATAGGAATATTTCCTCCTTTTTGATCTCGCGGGACATTCCTGCCCCGCCTCTTTTATGGATACATCATAACAGTCTTAAAACGCAAAGTCAATGTGACACCCCGAGACGTAACACAAGTGTAATATTACACAGGTTTTGTGACAACACTTTGTTAAAAAATCCCCCTTGATTACACAGCGACCGATTTTCCATCGATCACCGCTCAAGGGGGATAGTCTCTTTTGGTTCAGTTTTCCGCGATCGACAGCACGATCTTGGCAAATTCCGCCCGCGTAAAGGCGTCGGACGGACGCAGACCGTTCTCATCGCCCTGCACAAGTCCGGCTCTGACACAAATC
Organism: Butyricicoccus pullicaecorum; assembly: GCF_002160355.1. NCBI lineage: Bacteria > Bacillati > Bacillota > Clostridia > Eubacteriales > Butyricicoccaceae > Butyricicoccus > Butyricicoccus pullicaecorum. The sequence continues at coordinate 168,613 of NZ_NFKK01000004.1, read as the reverse complement.
GCTGCCGCGCGGCGGCGGTTTGCCGGCACGCGCTCGGCGTCCGGGAAGTGCGAAATGTTACTCATAACCTCGTTCGCGCTCATCTCCGTGCCCGCGCGTCCCTGATAGGTCAGCACGTTCGCCAAAAGCTGCATCGCGTCCGCGCGCGTCATCACCGCGTCCGGGTCGAACCAGTACACGTCGAAGCCGTCCAGCAGTCCGGCCTCGTACACCGCGCCCAGCTCGCCCGCGTACCACTTGCTCGCGTCTACACCCGGCATCGTGCCGTCGGGCAGCTCCAAAACGCGCGCCACGGTCGCGCAGACCTCGCTCGTCAAAATCGGACTTTCCGGACGGAAGCCGCGCTCGTCGCCCGTCATCAGTCCCTTGGACGAGACCTCGGCCACGTAGTCAAACGCCCAGTGACTATACGGCACATCGGCGTACACCGTGCCCGTAAAACCGGTCAGCGCACGGTAGCACGCGCCGTCAAAGTTGATCGCCTCGGCCAGCTGGTCGAAGGTCAGGTGCATGCTCTCGGTGTACGGCTGCGCCGTGCCCGTCGCCGGGTAGTCACGGAAAAATGTCACGCCGTCCTTGTCCATGCGCGGCGAGCCATAGTACGGTGCACTCTGCGGCAGCAGCTTGCTCGTGACCTCCAGCAGCTTGTCGTTAAACAGGTCCTTGTCGGCTGTGTAGCGTGCGCCCGTGTTCAAATCCAGACCGATCGACGTGTCCCAGATGGTCGCCGCCTCGCCCAGGTCGCTCACGCCGCTCGCCCATACCACCAGCACGTCGCCTTCCACCGACATGCCGTAGGTCGCGGTCAGTGCAATGCGTCCGGACTGGCCGCTCGGCCCTGCCGTGAAAAATGCGCGGATGCTGTCGTTGATGCGCGTCTGCACCGCCTCGTTCTTCATCCCGCTCAGGCGCGGGTACTCGATGTGCCAGCCGTATTCGGTGCCGTCCTCCTGCATGCCCAGATACTTCTCGTAGGTCTCGGTCGTCACGTGAATGCCGCCCTCGAGATCGTATGCGCGTACATTATTATATAAGGTACGGCCATTGTAAATGTTGATGTACTGGGTCGTGCCGTCCTTGTACACCTTGGCGACCGTCTCCGCGACGATCTCCGGTGTCTCAATGCCCGACACCGTCTTTTTCAGACTGCCCGACGCATTGAAGAACACCACGTCGCCGTTCGCTGTTCCGTGCCACGAAATGCCGTACCGGAAGGTCTGGAAACCGCCCGCGTAGGTGTCTGTACGGTAAACTTCCTTGCCGTTATGGTCGATGACCGACGCGCCCGCGTCCACGCCGCGTACAGCGTACAGGCCGTCACCCATATAGCTCATATACGGGTAGGTCGGCTTGACTGCCTCGGTGCCGACCACGGTCAGCAGTCCCCAGTCAGTGCCCACGCGCGCCATCGCGCGGTCTTCGTGGAACGGTAAAATCTCATCATACGAATAACTGGTCGCAAAGCGCATGTCCTCGACCGAGTACAGCGCGTACTTGTCGGCACGGTTATACAAGATGATGACGCAGTCATTATAAATGGTCAGCGTCGCCGGGTCTGCACCCGCAGGCAGCGCCGCCAGTTCCCGGCCGTCGGTGCCGATCAAATGGCAGTTGCCCTGCAAGTCGCGCACCAGCGCGCGGCCACCCGAAAACTGTCCGGCTTCCAGATACACCGGTGCAATGACCGACGTACCGCTCAGGTCGACGTATCCGTATCGTGCATCCTTTCCCTCTCCGGTCTTGACGCACACGCGCTCATTGACCGGAAAACCAATCGCGCCCGGATATTCACCGATGCGCGTGCCCGAAGCAGTGAAAAAGATCGTGCGGTCGGTATACCGAAAGGCTGCGATGCTGTTTTCGTACTCGATCGACTGCGGTGCAGTCTGCCAGCCGGTCAGCACCTTGCCCTGTGCGTCGATCAGTGCCGCCCGTCCGGCGTCATCATACACCGCCGCAACGCCCGACTCGTCAAACGGTTCGGCCGCCGCGTACATACACTCAATCACAACCTTGCCCGTTCCGTCCATATAGCCCCAGCGCTCTACGCCGTCTATACCGGTCTTGGGCACGGCAAACAGAGAACCCGCCGGTGCTGCCGCCAGCGCTGTACCAACCGTCACAAGCGCAAGCGCACAGAAAAATACCACGATGCGGGATATTTTGCGCAGCATAGAAATGAACACCTCCATTTGCAGATTTTATGCTTATCTCCAGTATAACGAACGCACATCAAATGGACAATAGGACGGTGGCAAATGAAATATATTTGTAAAAAAAGTCGCCAAACCGGAAATTTTTCCCGGGTTATTGGCGGGAAGTCTGAGCGCGGGAATAGAAAAAGGACACCCCGAAGGGTGTCCTTTTGGATTGGTGCAATAAACTATACAGTTTCTCGCTTACGGATTCTGATCAATCGTCAGGCCGCTGTACTGCAGGTTATCAACCATTGCATTACCATTGACATTCAGAGTAACAGCAGTAATCTGAGCGTCAGCAGCTGCATTCAGAGTCAGAACAATCGGATTTGCAGAGCTATTGATTGCATCAACAGTGCTTGCAGAGCCGCCACCAGTAATGGTGTGGCTACCAGCAGTGCTGTTCAGCGTCAGCAGAGCAACCTGCTCGGTGGTCAGCTGCTGGCCCTTGTACGACAGGGTGATAGACAGCTTCTTGTTCTTATCGCCAGTTGCAGTGTTATCCAGTGCAAAGGTAGCGGTAATCTCGGTTGCGGTCAGCTTCTTCGGGGTAACCTCAACGGATGCCTCGACAGCCTTCGCGCCATCCCAGTAACCAACCTTAAAGGTATCCTTGGTGGTATTGGTGGTCGGGGTGCCCTTTACGGTAACCTTGCCATCCTTAACCTCAACGGTGATACCGTCCTTGGTAGCGGAGGTAGTGCTGGTGTGCTGATCGATGGTATTCTCAGCAACTACAATCTTAGTATTTGCCGGTACGCCAGCCAGATCAACAGAGTACTCTTCGTTTACAGTATCCAGCATGGTTGCGTCAGTGATGGACTTGCTTGCTGCGCCTGCCAGCTTGACAGAAGCGCCGCCGTTTGCGATAACGTCCAGCTTACCAACTTCCTTGCCGTCAACCAGGATCGAGTAGGTCTTGCCTGCGGTCAGGCCAGTTGCCTTGTATACGCCATTGTTGCCAGCTGCAACGGAAACGCCGGATACGTCAAAGCCCTGTGCATCCTTGAAGGTGATGCCGGTGACATTGCTTACTGCGTTGTTGCCGTCTGCCAGGGTGAAGAAGGTTGCGCCACTTGCATCCTGTACAGAGCCGCCTACTGCCTCGGTGGTTGCGTCAGCCATCGGCTTTACGGTGTTAACCTTCAGAGCGTCAGCAGCCTGAACGGTCAGAACGAAGGAACCGTTGTAGTCCTTGCCGTCGATGGTGTAGGTGTAAGAAACGGTGTACTTGCCTGCTGCAACATCACGAGTCAGGTCGATCTTGATCTCGTTGGTGCTCTGTGCGTTTGCAGTGATGCCGTTTACGCTGCCGCCGTTGACCTTAACGTCCTTAACAGCAGTTACGGTCTGGCCTGCCGGAGCAGTAACGGTCAGGGTCTTGCTCTCGCCAGCCTTCATGGTCTGGTCGCCCAGGTTGCTGACAGCCTTGTCAACCTCACCCAGAGTGCCGTCGAATGCGAATGCTGCAACGATGTCGCCGCCGATCTTGCGAGCCAGGTCAGCTACCTGATAGGTATCAGCAGTGTCGAACTTGTCGTTGATGTAGGAGTTGATCAGGACGGAGTCAGACTCAGCCTTGATGCTCGGGGTGCCGTCGAAGCCATTGGTAACAGCCAGCATCTGGTTGTCGTACTTGTCATCATGACGGGTCGGACGGCCGCTGATGGAGTAGTACTGTACATCCTTCGCCAGATCCAGATCGGAAACGTTCAGGCGGCCAACAGAGTACAGGTTCTTGTTGTTGTAGAAGTAAGCATCCTGGTTGCCGAATGCAACGTTGCCGTTCTTCACGCTGGTGATGATGCGGCGGGATACCTCGTAGTAGTGGCCAACAACCTTGTTGCTGCCATCCTGATCCATGAAGGTAACAGCGGTCAGCTTGCCATCGCCATCGGTGGTGATTTCAGCGTAAGCGCCATTCTTCTTGAGGTAGTCGGACAGCTTCGCGCCACCGAACAGGGTGTTGTTAACGGTAGAGGTCGGGCTGGACAGGCTCTCGTCCTTCTTGCTGGTCTTGTTGTAAGCCTCAACGATATCGTCGAAGTCCTTCTTCTCTGCGGAAGACAGGGTGTCAACCTTGCCGTTGTAAGCAACGTCGATGGATACGACCTTGTTCTTGTCGTAGGATACGCTGGTAACCAGACCAACCTTGGTGGAAGCGTCGTTGAACTTGTTAAAGTTCTCAACACCCAGAATTGCAGCAGAAGCCTCGCCGTTCTTGTCAACGTTTGCGATGAAACGTGCACCGTCGGTACCGTTGGTATCCTTGACATCCTTCAGCCAGCTGTCTGCATTCTGAGTCAGGTAAGCAGTTCCGGTGGTGTTGTTGCCGTTGCGGATATCCGGGATGTCGGACTTCTTAACAGCCATTACATTGTCAGAATCTACCTTCAGATCGCTGCCAGAGCCGGAGATGTAGCCCTGAGTAACTGCGAAGACAACCTTTGCGCCTTCCAGAGATGCAACGTAGTTGTCGCTGCTGTCCTTCAGACGGTCAGAGCTCTTGTTGTAAGAGTAGTTCTTGTCGTGCTTTGCTTCCTTAACAGAGATCATGGACTCCATCTTGGTAACAACGCCGTCGCCGTCGGTCCAGTACTTGTATACGTTACCAACAACCAGCTTCTCGTCCCAAGTACGATCGGACTTGTTGTAACCGGTAGACTTGTCGTTCTTGCTGTCGATCTTGAGGTCGGAAGCGAACTTCACGTCCTTCTTAACCGAGTTGTCTGCCAGCAGGATGTCTGCAACAGCCAGGCTGCGGTCGCCGGTCTTATCGGAACCGTCCTTGGTGTCCAGAATCATCATGTAGTTGGAGGACTCCTTCGCGTAGTCCGCGTAAACGATGAAGCCGTTACGGTCGGTCCACAGGTTGAACTCGGTGCCCAGCTCCTCGTCGTCGAAATCGCCGTAGGTGGTCGGGTTTGCCGGAACAATAACGTCGCCCTCGTTCTTATTCTGCGCAATCTTCATAACGTCGCCGTCGAAGGTCAGCTGCAGCGTATCCTTGGTGGAAACCTTATCCAGCTCGTGAGAGTTTGCCTCAACCTTCTTGATGGTTGCGGTGACAACCTCGCACTTCTCGCTCTTGACGTAAGAAGTCTTGTAGGTAACTTCGATCACGTCGCCGTCCTTCAGACCTTCCGGAGCTTCATACTTGATCTTGTAATCGCTCTTCTCGTTCAGGTCGTCCAGCTTCCAGGTTGCGGTAACCTCATCGGTGCTGGTCTCCTCGGATTTCTTGTCGGAGTTCTTGGCGGACATGGTGGAAACGGTCAGACGCTTGGAGTTGACAGACTCTACCTTGTAGTAGTTTGCCTGAGAAACAACTACCCAGTCGATGTCACCGTCAGAGTTCCAGTCCATCAGCTTGTACTGTGCACCGTTGCGAACGTTCAGTGCCTCTTCTACCTTCTTGTCCGAGGTGGTCTCAACGCCGTTGAAGGACTCCTTGGTCAGGTAGGTGGTCAGGCCGGTCTTGGTGGTGTTTGCCTTTGCCAGATTCTTTGCATTTGCTGCAACAGACTTCAGATCCAGCTTGCTCTCGCCCAGCTCGATGGTGCCGTTGGTGGACTTGGAATCAGCCTTGGAAGAATCATACTCGTAAGCGGTCTGGCCCTTAACGGTCTTAGCAGCCTTGATGGTCCAGTTGTCGGAGAAGACAAACTTGCCTTCGCCCTTCTCCCAGGTCGGCTGGCCGTGCTTGCCCTGGCCCCACAGCTCTACTTCGTAGCCGGTGATTGCCGCAACATCGCCCTCGTACTTGAAGGAGTACGGAACGTACTTGGTGCCGTTGGAAGAATTTCGGCCGGACTCGTAGATCTCGGTCTCGTCGTCAGCGATCGGGTAAGCCAGGATGTTGCCTTCCTTCTGCTTGTCAGCGCCAACAACGACCCAGGTATGAGCCTTGCAGTTGGTCAGGGTAGCGGTCTCGTCGTCCTTACCGGTGTAAGTACCAACGCCTGCACGGTTGAGGCCCCAAACGGACTCAGCCAGGGTCGGGTACTGCTCAACAGAGGTACCATGTGCAGTGTTGACCAGCTTCGCGCCGCGTGCGTAGTCGGTGAACAGAGCGTTGTAGATGACCTGTGCATCCTCACCGCGCAGTGCGTCGGTGTTTGCTACCATCTTAACGCCGTCCAGCAGGCCGATCGCCTGTGCGTTGGACATGTAAGAGAACGGATAGTTCTGCTTCATGTCAGCGGTCTCGTAACCCATTGCGCGAACGACCATGGTAACGAACTCAGCGTCAGTGATTGCACGGTCGGGCTCGAACTTGTTGTTGCCAACACCAACAACAATGCCGTTGATGTAGCAGTAGCCGATTGCGGAGTCCTTCCAGGAGCCCTTTGCAACGTCGACGAAGGACTGTGCGCCAACGTACTGAGAAACGTTCGGATCACCGGTCATCAGACGAGCGATCATTGCGCAAGCCTCTGCACGGGTGATGGTGTCATCGGGATGATACTTGCCATCGTCCTTACCCTGGATAACGCCCAGATCGGACAGCATGGTGATCGCCTCGGAGTAATCGGAGCCAGCCTTGACATCCTCGAACACCTTAGCGCCGGCGAACATGCTGAAAGTGCATGCGAAAGCCAGAACCATGGCAAGAACCTTTTTCAGATTCTTCATAGGAATATTTCCTCCTTTTTGGTCGTTGGGGGGCAGCGGCCCCGCCTCTTGTATGGCAGTATCATACCAGAGAGATTTTATCTTTTCAATATTTACAGACAATGTGTAACATAACCGTAATCATTTGTCATTTATTGTGTGTATTTTATTACAAAAATCTATTTTAAACCGTTTATTTGTTCTAATTTTATACCATTTGTATTCTGATATGGATAGTTATAACAGCGAATTTATGATAACGAGTGTCACAAAAAAAGACAGCCGCCCGCTCGCGTCGGACGACTGTCTGCATATACTATTATATTTTCGTACTTTTAACTTTTGTTATTCCAGGTTTTCGGCTTCCTTGAGCCAGACCTCGCTCACCGCGTCAGACGGCATGCGCCAGTCGCCTCTGGGCGACAGGGTGACCGTACCGACCTTGGGGCCGTCGGGCAGGCAGGAGCGCTTGAACTGCTGGGCGAAGAAGCGGCGGATGAATGTGACGAGCCACTTCTTGACCGTCGCACGGCTGTGCACACCCTCGAAGGCGCGGCAGGCGATGCGGTAGAGCTTGCGCGGCGGGTAGCCGAAGCGCAGCATATAATAGAGGAAGAAGTCGTGCAGCTCGTAGGGGCCGACCAATTCCTCGGTCTTCTGGCTGATCTCGCCGTCCTTGGGCGGTAGCAGCTCGGGCGATACCGGCGTGCCCAGCACGTCGAGCAGGATCTCGCGCAGACCGTCGGGTGCACGGGATGCCTCGAAGGAGGTCAGGTAGCGCACGAGCGTCTTGGGGATGGAGGCGTTGACGCCGTACATGGACATGTGGTCGCCGTTATAGGTCGCCCAGCCGAGTGCCAGCTCGGACAGGTCGCCCGTACCGATGACCAGACCGCCCATCTTGTTTGCGATGTCCATTAAGATATAGGTGCGCTGGCGTGCCTGTGCGTTCTCAAAGGTAACATCCAGCGTGTCCGGGTCGTGACCGATGTCGGCAAAGTGCTGGGTGACGGCTGCCTTGATGTCCACGCATCGCAGGCTGGTGCCGTAGGCCTCGGCCAGCTGTTCGGCGTTGGACTTGGTGCGGCGGGTGGTGCCGAAGCAGGGCATGGTGACCGTCTGGATGTTGCTGCGCGGCCAGCCGAGCAGATCGAAGGCGTGCACGGTGACAATCAAAGCAAGGGTGGAATCCAGACCGCCCGACAGACCGATGACCGCGGACTTGGCGCGGGTGTGGCGCAGACGGGTTGCCAGACCGACCGCCTGCAAGTGCAGAATCTCCTCGCAGCGCGCAGCCAGATCACTCTGGTCGGCGGGTACGAAGGGAGTCTGGGCAAAGACACGGGTCAGCTGGGTCTCGCGCAGGGGCAGGTCGAAGTAAATGTCGGTCATGCGGGTCTGCGACTGACCAAAGGTGTTCATGCGGCGGCGCTCGTGGGCGATGCGTCCGAGGTCAAGCTCGGTCGTAATCAGGCCGGTGGTGAAGCGCTCGGACTCGGCCAGCATGGTGCCGTTTTCGCAGATGAGGTTATGACCGGCAAAGACCAAATCCTGGGTGGACTCGCCGAGGCCTGCATCGGCGTACAGATAACCGCAGGCCAGACGCGCCGACTGACCGGTCACCAGCTGACGGCGGTACGCCGCCTTGCCGATGAGCTCGTCGGAAGCCGACAGGTTGACGATGACGGTCGCACCCGCCTCTGCCAGCTGGCCGGACGGCGGTGCGGGAACCCAGAGGTCTTCGCAGATCTCGCAGCCGATGACCAGGCTGGGCATGGTGCGGCAGCGGAACAGCAGATCGACTCCAAGGGGTACCTGCTGACCACACAGGGTGACCGTGCGGGTCACCATACCAGCGCCCGAGGTGAAGTGGCGCGCCTCGTAGAATTCGCTGTAATTGGGAATGTTCTGCTTGGGCACGAGGCCGAGCAGCTGGCCGCGGCAGCAGATCGCGGCACAGTTATAGAGTGCGTTGTCTACCTGAATGGGCAGGCCGACGGCGATGACCATGGGCGAGCGTGCCGAGTGCTCGAGGATACGGGTCAGACCGTCCTCGGCGGCGCGCAGCAGGGCTTCCTGTAAGAACAGGTCGCCGCAGGTGTAGCCGGTCAGTACCAGCTCGGGGAAAACGCACAGCGAGACACCGGCGTCCATGGCTTCTCCCATGAGCTCGATGACGCGGGCGGTATTATAAGCACAGTCGGCGACGCGGATGCGCGGGGTAGCGGCGGCGACCTTCAAAAAACCATCTTTCATGTTGTTCCTCCTTCAGATTGACCTGAATGCCTACCTATATTATATAGGCGGCGCGGGCGATGCGCAAGGAAAGCTTACCCATTGCCCTGCCCCATGAGGGCTTCGACCGCGCGCAGTACCTCATCGCGCGAGGCTGCGTCCGGTCTGTCCTGAAAGGCCTTGACCTGACGGAAAACAAGTTCGGTCTCGACGGCCTGCGCCATGCGTGCAGCGCTCTCGCGCACGGCAGTCAGCTCGTCTTGGGTCAGACGACCCAGCATCTGTTCGAGTTTGTGATTGAGTGCAGCATACTGTGCGGCAAGCTCGCTCATCTCCTGCCGCACGGCTGCGCTCATCTCCACTCTGGGCGGCAGACTGTCCCGCACCGTCTGGGACGGACGGGGCGCAGCCTGTGCGCTGGTCGCCTCGCCGTCGAGCGCGGACACGTCTACACCAAAGTAGGACGCGACGCGCTTTTTGGTGGCGAGGGACACCGAAATGACCCCATTTTCCCACTGGGAAATCAGACTGCGGGACACACCGGTCTGACGGCTCAGCTCCTGCTGGGTCAGTCCGGCCTGTTCGCGCAGCGTTTTGAGCCGTCCGGCTCCGCTGGACTCATACACGTTCTGTTCCTCCTGCGTTCGTTTTGTGTTCCGGTTTTGTTCTCCCCTATCATACCGGATTTGACAAAACTTGTCAATGTTCTGACATTCCGTTTGACATTTTTTGACTTTCATTTGACATGTGTTTAAACATTGTCAAATGTTCTATCTGAACATGTCAGAACAAATGTCAGCCCGAACCAAACAGGTTTTTGACGTGTACGCACGATTTCAGATGGTTTTTGTCGGTCAGGAACGGAGAAACCGGTCGGATCTTGTATCCGTTTTTCCGGTGTTCTCCCCTTCCCTGCCGTCCCGGTCAGTCGATGTTCAGGCCATCGCGTGACCGGTCTTTTTGTGTCATATTGTGACTTTTTCTACAGATTTCGACTGTACACAGCCTGTTTTGCTCCCGCTTTGTGCCGCGTCCGCCTACCGCACATCACAGGTCATACAGACCGGCGCGGTCGTTGATGACCAGCGCATTGAGCAGGGTGTCGTTGAGCGGCAAGGTGCCGTCCTCCTGCCGTCTGAGGTAATTTTTTGCCAGCAAATAGCGGACGGTGTCCCGACCCCATTCGGGTACCTCGTCGAGTGTGCGGTACTGTGCTTCCATCGCGTTTTCTCTCCTTTCGGTTGTTACTGACCCAGCTTGCGCAGGGCTGCGGCGCGCAGCGAGCGCGCGGTCTCCTTGTCAATACCGGCTGCCTTGAGCATCTGGTCGGTGGGCATGACTCCGGCATTCAGGAACGCCATCGCACGGGTGTACGCCTGCTTTTCAGCCGACTGCGCCGCCGACTGGCTGAGCTTGTCGTAATCGTAGGTGCGGTCGTACCAGTCCTGCGCGGCGGTCTGCTCGCGATCGAGCACGTCCTGATACTGGTTGTAGGCGAAGTCCCGCTCGTCCTTGTAGATCGCGTAATCCTGCGCCAGACGGTCGGTCTGACGGTCGTAGGCCGCAGCCGACAGACCGGCCAGGGTCTCGATCTCACCGAGCAGGCTGTTCTGCTCGGACTGGTACATCTGCCACGCCAGCTGGTACAGCTCGGGCACGACATCGCCCACCTTGCTGTTGTAATAATCCCGCGCCTGCGAGGCTGCCGCGACGGCTGCCGTGCTTGCCTGCCCACCGGTCAGCGCTGCCGCTTCTCCGAGGGTGTTCTTTGCCGCACGGTCGCCCTCTCTGCGGTAGGTGTCGCGGTAGGACTGGAATACCGGGTCGGATTCCGGGTCATAGGAAAAGGGCTCACGGGACTCCAGACGGCTCAGAGCGCTTTCCAGACGCTCGGCATAGGGATCGGTATACGATGCCGTACCGCCGCTCACAGCGCCCGTCTGTGCGCCCGTATTGTACAGACCACCGAAGGTACTGTTGCGGTTGATGTAATCGCGTGCGGCGGTGTAGTACGCGTCGTAGGCGTATTGCTCGTGACCGGGCTCAGAGGTCGCCTTGTTGACGCGCTGGCGCAGCACACTTTCGACCTCGGCAGCACTGGCACCGGCCTGCATCATACGGCGCAGGCGATCGGCATAGTCGACCGAGGGATCGTAACTTTGGTAAGCCATAAAAAGAAATTTCCTCCTTTGTGGATTGATTGGGATGAGTCAGCACCGCACCCCTTACTGAAAGTTTCGCCAGCCTTTTCAAAGGCTGCGGGTTCTCAGGGCAGAGCCCTGAGTCGCGGCTCGCAAGCCGCGAAATCCCCTTTTGAAACCCGGTGTCCGACCCGGGTTTCAACAAAACTCTCGTTTCAAAGCGCGTCCGCAGACGCGCAAAGCTTTTCGCTCGCTCCGGCGAGCGATAAAAACGAAAGTTAAGTTGATTTTCCCTTGCGGGGGACGGGGAAATCAAAAGGGGAATTCCGCCGTCTGCGGACGGCGGCCAGCCTGCGCGGCTGGATCGCGCCGGGCCGCAGGCCCGGACCCGCTTGTCGCCTACGGGCGGGAATAGATACGGTGCTATGGTTTTTTACACCACCTTCTCACTTCCGCGATAGATGCCATCTGCGCGGAAGTAATAATCCACGCCGCCTGCACGCAGCTGGATATAATCATCGGCTTTCATGTAGATATGCCCCTGATATCCGGCTTCGAGTGCCAGCTGGGCATCGGCCTGGATGCGGATATTATTGCCGTAACGGCTCTCGATGAACAGGTCGGGGTAAGTACCCGAATAGACCTCGATCGCGCCGACGATGTTCTCCATCGCAACGTCGCCGTTGTAGAAATACAATGCGCCGACGCCGTCGGATGCGACGTGCAGGTCGCCGGTGGTGATGTTATTGCCATTGATGACGCTTTCACCCTCGCGTTCGAGGGCGCGGAAGGTAACCATACCGGTGAAGTCGAAGCCGTCGACGGTCTGCTGAAGGCTGGAGTATTTGCCGTTTAAGTCCTCGACGCGGGTCTCGATCTTGTTGGCGGTGACATTGATCGAGGTCAGACCCATTTCGGTGTTGTAGACGCGGGCGGCGAGGGAATCTGCGGTCTGGGTGAGGGTGGACAAATTGCCCTCAGCCGACTCGACGCGGGTGGTCAGGCCGTCGGCGGTCTGCATGACGGCGGACAGATCGCCCTCGGCGTTTTCCACGCGGGTGAGAATGCCCTGCGCGGTCTGCTGGATCTGGGACAGGTTGCCCTGTGCGTCCTGCATCTCGCGGTTTAGTGTGTCCAGTCCCTGCACGTTGTCCTCGTCCAGATTCATGAGCACAAAGCGCAGCATTTCGGTGAGCGACGTGGTGTAGTCATGCAGTTTTTTGACCGTCGCGGGCAGGTCATTGGGGTCGTATTTGGGCAGCGCGTCTGTGGTTAAGACTGCCATGAGAAAATCACTCCTTTCGGGTTTACAGATCGTCCGGGCCGTCGGGGTGCAGAATGCGCACGATCGATTGCAGGGTCACGTCTCCCCTGCCGGTCACGCGCAGCCAGAACTGCATGCCGCGCACGGCGGGTACGGGGATGCGCGCTCTGCCGTCATGCAGTCTCCCGCTCGCCCAGACCGGCATCCAGTCGCCGCGCTCGGTGCGCACGGCACAAGCCAGCGTACACTCGCCCACGCAGTCAGCCAGGATGGTCAGACCGGTCAGCACGGCAGGTGAAGTCTGGCGGAAGGGGCCGAACACGGCGGCAAAGTCGGTGTTTTTGCGGTCGGTGCCGGTCTTCCAAAGTGCCGTTTCTTCTGCCAGATACCGTGCCCCGTCGTGGCAGGCAAACTGCACGGCTTTCCGGCTGTCCACGGGCAAAAAGGCGGCCTGTTCGATGTCGTAGACCAAGGTCTCCGGCTGACCGTTTCGCAGGCCGGACAGCCACAGTTTGTGACCGTCCTCGCCCATGCACATGTCGGTGTATCCGGCATCGCCCAGCGGTGCGCTCAGGCGGTCGGGGATGCCGCCGCCGTAGGCCATCAGGCCATCGCGTGCCCACCAGTAAACGGTCTCCCCGACGTTGCGGATGGCGCGTTCGCACCCGGCCTGCACGCCCGGAATGCTGCTTACCTGCACCTGAAAATTGGACGGCTTCGCGCCGTAGATCTTGTGCACGCAGTTTTCCTTGAAGCACAGCACATGACTGGACGCCGCCGCAATGCCGGTGAACGCGCCGTCGGTGCCGACCTCGGCCTCAAACGCATCGGTTGCCAAACCCTCGTACACCATCCAGTTGAGCGGGTCGCCGAGCACCGAGCAGCACACGGCATTGTCATGCACGCCCCACAGGCGGTTGTCCTTTTCGCAGACAAAGTCGAGGTCGGGCACCTTGCGGGTGACGATGATCGCACTCTCAGTACCCGCGGTAAAGCATCCCTCGGAGAAAATCAGGGTATTGCCGTCGATCTCGCGCACGACGGCGGTCTTGTTGTTTTCCGGGTAGCGGGTGCACTTTTCGATGGTCACGCCGTCCCCGACCGAAAAGCCCTTGGTCGTGGTCAGTTCGAGCGAATCGTCGGTGAAGGTCGCACCGCCGACCACGCGCGCTTCCATGTTCTGCAAGCCGCCGCTCTCGCCCAGCGTCAGATACTGCTTTTCGGGGAACAGGAACAGGCGCTTGCCCAGCACGACCATCTGATGTTTTTCATCGCGCACGCCGCCCTTGTTGACGCCGTCGACGTACAGATTGCCGCCGCTCGTCCAGATGAGACAGCCGCAGGCCGAAAGCAGGTCGGTGCACGCGGTCAGATCCTGAACTTTCTCGTCGGTCGGACAGACGCGCAGGGCGGGCAGCGCGTCGGTGGACAGGTGCAGACCGTCGCGCACCGCACCGGCAGAGGCGCGGTCACGGCGATCCAGACCGGAAAAGCTGTCCGTGCGGGTGCGCGCGGGAGACGTACCCGAAAGGTAGGGGTAATCAGCCATAGGCGACCACCTCCGCGCCGCGCGGGGGCAGGTTTTCGCGTCGATGTGCCCGTGCCCAAGTCTCGTACAGGCCGTTATAGAGCGCAAGTTCTGCGTTGTAGCGGTCGTATACGCCATCCATCTGCGCGAGCAGGGCGGCGGCGAAATGGACGTACGCCATGTCGTAGGGCGCGGGGATGGACAGGGCACCGTCGGGTGCTTCGGTCAGCGGCTGCTGACCGAGCACTTCCGCGCGGGCGATATTTTCGGCTTGCAGGACGAGCGGGAGCGCCTCGTCGTCGCCGTGGGCGGTGGGCCAGCGGCGTGCGAGCTGCTCGAGTGCCTGCTGCATGGTCATCTGACCGCCTCCCCTCGCTCGTGCGCACGACGCATCATGGACTCTGCGAGCTTGTCCTGCTCAGCCGAGTCGGCCAGGGCGCGTGCAAACATCGGACGCACCTTGACCGGTACGCCGCGCTTAATCAGGCAGCTCTCACCGTTGACGCAGACGAACACATCGTCCTGATAGCGGTCGCCGTCGGCAAACAGGGTGATCTCAACGAGCTCTTCTTCCTTCTGGTTGGCTTTGTTCATGGGTCAGTCTCCTCCCTTTTGTGTGTCGCTTTTATTTTGCAGGATTTTAAAAATCTTCCTGCATCCTGTTATTCATCTTTCGGATAAATATTCCGAAATCACTCGCCGGTAAACGTGGACGTGGTCTCGATGCGCACCATGTACGCCTCCTGTAAGCGGACAGCGGCCTTGGTTGCCTTCCAAGCGACCGACGCGCGCTGATCGAGCGGATCGGACGCGCCGCCCGAGCCCAGCTGCTTGACGATGAGCGTCAGACCGCCGCCCTCGATCTCGGTGGTACCATAGGCGTTGTCGCCCAGAATCAGAGTGGCGTACACGTCACGGCCATCCGCGCCCGCACCATCGAACACCTTGGCCTCGGAGGTCTCGACAAAGCGGACGTTCTCGATCTTGCCGATCTCGCCCTCGTAGATGCCGTCAGGGTCGGAATAGGACTTGACGTTCACCCACTTGGGGTCACTCATCAGGTCGTAGGCGACATCGGGGTGGATGATGCCGATGAAGCTGTCGCCGATCGGCTCGGCATCCTGCTTTTTGAGCGTGCGCACGGCGCGGCGGACAGCATCGACGGTCAGATAGTGGTTGCCCTCGGCCTTGCCGCCGACCAGCTGGTTTCTCTCGGTGACCTGACCTTCGGCGTACTGCACATTGGTGCCGCCAGCCAGCACCTCGCGGGTGATGGCGTCCAGCGTCTTGCCGGCCTGTGCGCCCAGCTGCTTGGCCGCAATGACCAGATTGTTGTCGATGGCGGTCAGCACAACCATATCGGACAGCTCGACATAGCCGCCGTACTGCTGCACGGGAGCCTCGACGGTGGAGATGGTCAGCTGCTGACTTTCCGGGGTCACGCCCTCGGTCAGCGGCGTGGTGGACACGGGCAGCGGGCTGACCTTGCGGAACTCGATGGTCTTGCCGCGGCCTGCCGGGATGGGACGCTTCTGGCCGAACTGATCGTGCACCAGCTTAGGCATCGAGCAGTCGATCAGATAGTCGTCGTAGTAGGTCTTGATCTCGTCCGGCATGGTCTCGGTGGTGTTGATGGCGAACAGCTGATAATCAAACTTAAAGGACATAGATGTTTCTCCTTTCGTGTGGAACATGAATTTTTTACAGCGTGATGCGCTCACCGCGCAGGGCACGGCGTGCGATTTCGGCGCGGGACTTGGGGTCGGACGCACCGTAATGCATGGGCAGACCGGCCTGCGGGGCGGCGCCGCTCTCGCGGGGACGGCGTGACAGCGCAGCCATGCGGACGGCGGTGCGCACGGCGGCTTCGCGTGCGATGTCGGCCTGGATGTCGTCGAGGTGGACGGCTTCATAGGCGCGGCATACGCTCATGGGACGCTTGGGGTCGGTGAGCAGACGGACGAAGTCGGGGTTTTGCAGCTCCCGCTCGAGCGACATGGCGGGATAACGCCGCTTGGCCTCGGCTTCCTGCGCCTGCCAGACCTTGTACTGCGCACGCACGAGCGCATCGTGCACGGTCTGGCGCACACGCTCGTCGGGCTGCTCGCCCGGACGAACCGGGTCGACTACCGTACGCATGGAGTCAGCGCCCGGACGCAGCCCCTCGCCTGTCGGACGGTCACCCGCTGCCAGACGCACGGGCAGCGCGGTCTTTCCCGTTTCATCGGACACGCCCTGCTGCTTGGCACGCGCCTGACGCAGCGCGCGGCGCACAGCGATGGCGACTTCGCGGTTGAATTCCGGTCGGAATTCGCCCTGAATGAGGGCGCGGAAGCGGCGCTCGCGGGACGGGTCGGATTTTACGGACTGTTTCAAACGGATTCCTCCTCTCGATCGGCACAGAAATACCCTTCGGTGCGCATCTGGATGTAGTTTGGATAGGTGTTTTGCAGCTGCGCCAGACCGATGACGGCGGCGTAGAACAGCACGTCGGTGGCACCGCTGGCGGCACAGGTGATGCGCGCGTCACCGGGCTGGAGCTTGGCATGAAAGCCGCGGCAGTCGAAGGCAGCGAGGGCACCGGCCAGGGTATTGACCAGTGTGCTGACGGCGGCGCAGACGATGTCCTGTCCGCGGTTATCGTAGCCGGCGTGACCGGCAACATGCAGGGCGCAGCGGTCGTCCCGCCTGCCCGCGAAAATCATAATCATGGTGTTTCACCCTCCCCTGCCCGACTTGCGGACGTGCCTGTTTTTGGAATGAGCTGTTGGGCGACCGTGAGCGGTGCGCCCTGTTTGGTGGTCGATGTCGTGCCCTGCGGATCGACCGCTGATTGCTGGACACCGGCCTGCGCGGCGATGCGCTTTTTGACGGTCTCGATGCCGTCGAAGTCCATCATTTCGAGCGCAATCAGCGCCTGACCGGCCAGATCGGGACGGAAAAAGCCCAGCCGATAGAGTTCTTTGGCCTGCTCGTTGCGGCTCATCTGGGTAAAGGGACTTGCCTTCTGTGCGCGCACCTGAATGTCGAAGGCGACGTGGCGATCGCGCCGCGCCAGACCGCCGAGGGTCAGGAATACCGGCTTGCCGTCCTCGCCGGTGATGCGCACGGCGCGGCTGTCGTCGTAGAACTGACGAATGAGCTCGATGACCAACGTGCACACCTGTGTGAAAGCGCGGTAGCTGCCCTTGATGAGGTCACGGCTGAGCTTGCTGCCCGCCTCCTGCAAAGCAGCGATGGCCGAGGCCGCGGTGACACCGGAGTTGGTGCCGCCCTGGGCAAAATCGCGGTTGCCGCTGGTCTCCTTAAGTTCCTCGACCTTATTTTGCAGGTGGTTCGCGATGAACGCGGGCAGCGGTTCGACCTCAATCTGCCGCAGATCATCGGGGTCAAGCCTGCCGGTGACGTGGACGAAATCGCGGGTAAAGTCGGCGAATTCCTGCTCGTTGACACCGCACGCATCGCGATAGAACCAGCGCGGCCGACCGGCAAGACGGGCGTTGTTTAAGATGATCGCGTCCAGCTGGTCGATGTACCCCTGCGTGCCCTTCATCAGATCGACATAGCCGAACCCGGCCGGGCTGTCCTCGAGGGGAAAGAGTACGTCGAGCACAAAGGGATACTGTCCGTGATCGTAAAGCCCCTGGCTCATAAACATTTGTTCGTTTTCAGAGGCGTAAAGCACGGTCGAACCGACGAACTTACAGAAATGCACGATGGTCTTGCCGTTCGGCAGACGTTTTTTGTAGTACCAGTCCACGACCTGCGACTTGCCCGAGCGGTCGAGCACATCCTCGGGAATGCGCTGGTTTACGCTGTCCACGGGCGCGCGCAGCTTGCCGCGCAAAGCCGGATAGGCCGCGTCGAGCAGGTCGTTGTCGCACTGGGTGACCAGGAACAGATTGCGGCTGTCCTGAATGTCGCGCACGCCGGGCTCCCAGAAGAGATTTAAGAGATCGACCGCCGTGACCCGTACGTCACCCCGTCCGTCCTCGGCTTCAGGGTCCCAGAAGACACCGTAACACGCCGTACCGTGACGCAGTTTTGGGTAGGCATTGCGCGAGTATAAACCCTCGAAGTCCGACCGCTCCAGAATGACCGGCAGAATGCGTGATAGGGTTTTGGCATCCTGCATATCCGACGGCTCACGGGGGAGGACGTCAGGCGCAGGGTAGTTGTCCATCATGTCGCCGTGCTTGCCGAGTAAGCTGTTGAGCAGCCAGCCGGATGCCGGCGCAGGCTCACCGGGACGGACGGATGCACCGTGACGTAAGCGATACCATCGCTCATCTTCGAGAATGCGGCGGTCGAGCGATTGTTTGCCGCGCCGGTAGGCCTCGAGTAAATCGGCTGCGCGTTGGACTTCGGCCTTGCCGATCACGTGTTTTTTGGATTGCACGAAAGAAAGAACCTCCTTTTTAATAAAGAATCACCGCACCCCTTACTGAAAGTTTCGCCAGCCTTTTCAAAGGCTGCGGGTTCTCAGGGCAGCGCCCTGAGTCGCGTCCCGCAGGACGCGAAATCCCCTATTGAAACCCGGTGTCCGACCCGGGTTTCAACAAAACTCTCGTTTCAAAGCGCCGCCCGCAGGCGGCAAGACTCCCCTGCGGCCATTGGCCGCTCATGGAAAACCAACCTGCGGTTGGTTTTCCCCTGCCGTTCCCCGCCCACGCGGTGCAGCTCAGTCCACGCGGCAGCAGATGCAGCTGCGGTTTTGGGAATCCGTTCCGCAGGGAACGGATTCCCCATGAGCGCGCCTGGCGCGCAGAGTATTTCGCTCGCTGCGGCGAGCGATAAAAACGAAAGTTAAGTTGATTTCCCCTTGCGGGGGACGGGGAAATCAAAAGGGGTATTTCGCGCTCTGCGGAGCGCGCCTCAGGGCTCTGCCCTGAGAACCCGCAAACCTTTGAAAAGGTTTGATCCAAACTTCATTTCGCCTGCGGGCGGGAATGGGTGCGCTGCTGATCGATTCACTGCGAAAACTCCATCACAACATACCGCATTTCATCATAAATATGATCTTCCATCGACGTATTGACGTCCTCAACATTGGTCGAATCATACACAAGTGCAGGCACGGTGCGGATAAAGTGCCGGCAGGTATGGAACACGGTCAGGCCGGGGATGCCGTTGTGGTCGAACGCGAGTCGATGATGCACCTGCATTTTACCCGCGATTCTGGCGTTATCGCCGCGATCGAAGAACACGCCCTCGCGTTCCATCATCTGTGCGACGCTTTCGCCGCGGCTTTCATCGAAGATGGAGGGGTCAGCCACGCCGCGCACGGTGCGGCCTTTGATATTGGGGTCGTCCTGTTCGATTTGTTTGATTTCGCGTGCGATGCGAGCGGGTTCCCAGCGAACGCCCTCGTTTGGCGTGCCGGTGCAGCCGTAAAGTTCGCGGATGCGGCATAGAGCGCCGTCCGGGCTGATGGCCCACCAGCCGACTGAGAACGGACGGGAGTAGCCGAAGTCGAAGCCGCGGACGATGCGCCAGTTTTTGGGGATGGGGAACGGGTCGACGACGTGGGTGTAGCGGCGATCGGCGTAGTGCGCCGGGTCAGCACGCCACTCGGAAAAGACCTGACCGGCGAACGCGTCCCAGTCACCGTAGAGCAACGCACGTTTGTCCGCATCGGGCAGGGCTGCCAGGCGAGCAGCGTAAGCAGGGTCGTTTTTGAGTAGGATTTGGTTGTCAAAAACCGTACTGGGAACGAAAATTCGGCTGCGTTTTGCGTTGAGCACGGCACCGTCGGGCGTGAGCATGCTCACATCTTCCCAGATCGTCTGCATGGGCGGTGCCGGGGTCAAAAACCGTGCTTTGACCCATCCGTGACCGATGCCGCCGGGGTTTGCCGAAGCCCGCAAATAGACGCGCGTACCCGGACCGGACGCGCGGTTTCGCGAGAGCAGATAGAGGTATTCGTCCTGGGTAAAGTGGGTCAGCTCGTCGAACGCGATGTAGTCGTAGGCGCGGCCTTGGTATTTAAAACGGTCGTTTGTGTGCTGCATCGCGCCGAAACTGATCTTCGCGCCCGACGGGAAACGCCACTCGTGCCGGGCTTCACTCCACTGCGCAGCGGGAAACGCGCCGCGGTAGTATCGCTGGGACTTGTCGATGAGCTCGGACAGCTCGGGGTAAGTTTTTCTGAGGATGAGTGCGCGGTAGTGCGGGATCTGCACCTGCCGCAGCGCCTCAACCACCAGCGCTTCACTCTTACCGCCGCCCGCCGCGCCGCCGTACAGTGCCTCGTCCTCAAAGCGGGAGAGGAAGATTTCCTGCCGCTTCTGCGGGCTCCAGAGCACCACGTTTTACGCCTCCTTTCGATGGTTTTCCGTTTTGCATAATTATGCTAAAGAATCGGCATGCATGAAATTTGTAACATAATGTCCTGCAAAAACGGGAAAACACGGGAAATGTGTGATTTTGGAAAACCGGGTCAGGATTCGGTTTCGGGTGGCATGGGCTGGGGCAGTTCGATGACGCCGCCCTCGGCTTCGCCGTCCTGCGCGGCGGGTTCTCCGCCCCAGGCGCGGGGCATCCGGTTTTTGAGCCAGAACTGCTGTGCGGTGGTGGACGGGGAATCATAGACTTCCTCGGTTCCCTGTACGATCTCCTCGTACTCGCGCAGTTTCTTGCCGGTCTGATCGTCGTACTCGACGCGCTTGACCTTAAACAGCTTGCTGACCGGCCGCACGCCGCCGACCGCACTGCGGAAGAGCGCCTGTTCGACTGCTGCGTCCTGCCGGCGATTGGCCATCAGGTTTCACCTCCTGTCGCAAAGTGTTCGAACTTGTGTTCGTTGTTAATAGCATAACATGGTTTTATGACACCGTCTATCCGGCGTATGTCTGAGATTTTTGTCCACAGGGTGTGGAAGCGGTGTCGAACGGTGTCGCGGTGCAGGGACAAAAAAACGACCGAACGCGCGGTTTTTCCACAGCTTTTTTCGGTCGTAAGCGAGCCCATCCACAGCCCTGTGCATATTTCCGTCTTTGTCCCCCAAAAACCGACCGGTGTCAGATTTTGGGGCAAAATGTCTTGTGTAGTGTTTGGTTTGACGCCGTCGTTTGCCGTCGTAAGACTGTCCGCTGTGTCGAAGGTGCTCGAACATTTGTTTGAAAAATATCTGGACAATGGGCGATCTATGCGTTATCATGTAGATATCCCAAAGAAACGGAGGGCCTGCGATGAAACCCGTCAAACCGACCGCGGCTGTGCCGCCGCAAAACCTGGCTGCTTTGCAAGCGGTCATCGGCACACGCAATGCGCGGAAGTTGTGCCGAGCGTTCGGCGGCTCTACGCTGTACATCCCCAAGCTGGAGGGCGTTGACCGACCGAGCCGCAACCGGCAGATCCGGCAGGACGCGGCGCACGGGGCAACGGTAACGCAGCTGTGCGCGACCTATCACCTGTCCGAGCGGCAGGTGCGTCGGATCTTGTCCGTCCGTCCGCCCAAAGATTTTTGGAGCGAACCGTGGTGACCGGCGGTTGCATAACCGCCGCACCGCGCATAGGATACCAATGAAAAAAGGAGTGATCTAGTTATGTGTGGAATTGCCGGAACGATTGATTTTACCCGTGACGTGCGCGAACTCAGCGATTTACCCGGACGTATGGCGCAGGCGCTGACGCGCCGCGGACCGGATGCCGAAGGTGTGTATCAGGATGCATGTGCGCTGCTGGTACACCGCCGCCTGATCGTGGTCGACCCCGAAGGCGGCAGCCAGCCGATGACCAGCCCGGACGGGAATACAGTCTTAGTATATAACGGAGAGTTATATAATACTGACGAACTGCGTCGAGCGCTGACCGATCTTGGTCATCGTTTTCGCGGACATTCGGACACCGAGGTGGTGCTGCACGCCTACCTTGCCTGGGGATGCAAAGCCTTTGGGAAGCTCAACGGCATTTACGCCTTTGCGATCTGGGAGAAGGACAAACGGCGTTTGACGCTGTGCCGCGACCGGTTGGGGGTAAAACCACTATTTTACGCGCGCCGGGGCAAGATGTTGGTGTTCGGGTCGGAGCAGAAAGCCATCCTGTGCCACCCGGAAATGCGCGCCCAGCTGGACGAAGACGGCCTGCGCAGCATCCTGCTTTTGGGGCCTGCACGACCGCCATTTTCGGGCGTGTTCCACGGGATTCGATCGGTCACACCGGGACAGTATCTGGTGTTCGACGAGAGCGGACTTGATTACCAGCTGTATTGGAAGCTGACCGCGAAGGAGCACACCGAAACCCTTGACCAAACCATCGAACACACCCGTTTTCTCATCGAGGACGCGGCAAAACGACAGCTGGTGTCCGACGTGCCGCTGTGTACCTTCCTGTCGGGCGGTCTGGACTCGTCCATCCTGTCCATGCTCGCCGCGCGGGAGATGAAGAACAAGGGCGAGACCCTGCACACCTTCTCGGTGGACTACCGGGACAATGAGAAGTACTTTACAAAGAGTATTTTTCAGCCAAATTCCGACAGTGCGTATATTCAGACCATGGTGGACGCCATCGGTTCGACGCACCACACGGTCGTGCTCGAACAGGACGAACTGGCACGGGCACTGCTGGACGCCACCGAAGCGCGCGACCTGCCGGGCATGGCGGACGTGGACTCTTCCCTGCTGCTGTTCTGCAAGGCCGTGAAGGACGCAGGATTCACCGTGTGCCAGTCGGGCGAGTGCGCCGACGAGCTGTTCGGCGGCTATCCGTGGTAC
The DNA here is from genome assembly GCF_002160355.1 of Butyricicoccus pullicaecorum. Lineage (NCBI taxonomy): Bacteria > Bacillati > Bacillota > Clostridia > Eubacteriales > Butyricicoccaceae > Butyricicoccus > Butyricicoccus pullicaecorum. The sequence goes on along the minus strand of NZ_NFKK01000004.1, from coordinate 145,919 downwards.
CACCGCGAGGAGATCCTGTTCGAGGATTGCTTCCCCTGGTCGCGCTCCACCGCCCTCAGACAGTCGCTGCTGCACGATGGCCTCATCCGCGACGGCGAGGAGTTTGTACGCGCACATTACGCCTGCACCTGCCAGTCGGCACCCAAGCTGGATTCCGATAGTCCCAAGGATGCGCGCATGCGTGAAATGTTCGTGCTCAACCTGCAATGGTTCATGGCAACCCTGCTCGACCGCAAAGACCGCACGAGCATGTATTCAGGCTTGGAGGTGCGTGTCCCGTTCTGCGATCATCGCATCGTGGAGTATGCCTATAATATGCCGTGGAGCATGAAGGCACTGGACGGACGCGAAAAGGGCATCGTGCGCAAGGCGTTCGAAAACGACCTGCCCGAGGAAATCACCTGGCGCAAAAAGAGTCCCTATCCCAAGACCTTCTCCCCTGTTTATACCCAAATTGTCGCGGACGCATTGCGCGAGAAGATGCACGATAAAACGTCCATCCTGCCGCAGTTCTTCCGCTGGGATGTTCTGGAGGATTTGATGGAACACCCGAACGACCTGCCCGAGCCGTGGTATGGTCAGCTCATGCGCACGCCGCAGATTTTCGCGTATCTGCTGCAAATCGACCATTGGTTCCGTACTTATGACGTGGAATTGATTTGACGCGAATTGTTCTGTTCTGATTTTTTTGTTCTGAGAAAAAAATAATATTTTGATTTGCTTTGTTTTGCGCAGCATGGAACACCGTGCTGTTTTTTTTTTGCGCTGAAACGGATAGCACCGAACCAATCCCGCCCGCAGGCGACAATCGGGTCCGGGTCTGCGACCCGGCGCGGTCCAGCCGCGCAGGCTGGCCGGACTCCGCAGAGTCCGGAATCTCCTTTTGATTTTCGCCTTGCGAAAATCAACTAAACTAAACAAAAAGCGCGACCCGCAGGTCGCGCAATACTTTCGCGCACAAAGTGCGCTCATGGAAAAGACCGTCCTTTCGGTCGGTCTTTCCCTATTTTTAAGTTTGGGTTGAAACCCGGGTCGAACACCGGGTTTCAATGGGGGATTTCGCCATCTGCGGATGGCGCCTCAGGGCTCTGCCCTGAGAACCCGCGGCCTTTTGAAAAAGGCCGGCGAAAACTTCAATACGGGTGCGGTGCCGGATTCCGTCCCTTACAGTAACTGATACATCAGTCCCAGATCACTCGCGTACCAATACAGCATACCATGCCCACGCTTCTGCAATCTGACCTGTAAATCCCACTCCGGGTACTGCTTGATGAGATTCATCTGACCACCGGTTGCAAACGCGACAAAGGAGATATAATTTTCCTTGGTCATGGGATGATCGCTTGTGATATACCAGTCGTTTTCGATCACTTCGACTTTCAGTTTCTGTGTATCATCTGCCTTTTTCGGCTCAAGCGCTTCGAGGGTACGGCCACAGCAGGACACCGATGCATTGCCGGTGCACAGAGTAAGATTCCCGCAGACCGGACAGACGTAGAACTTTGCTTTTTTCATATTTCCTCCTACAAAATCGTTGGGCGCAAGCTCACCGGAGAGCATACGCGCAAGATCGACGCCGAGAATGACCGAGAGATCACCGAGGAGCGAAACGTCGGGACAACCGAGTCCACGCTCCCACTTGGAAACAGCCTTGTCACTGAGCCCGAGACGGTCAGCGAGAGCTTTTTGCGTCATGCCTTTCTCGCGGCGCAGCACGCGGATAAGCGCTCCGAATTTCTGTTGATTCATAAACCTATCACCCTGTAAAGCTTATCAGATTTCGCGAGAAAAGACAATCGACGAACGGTAGAGTTTGAACGAACCATGCACCGCACCCCTTACTGAAAGTTTCGCCAGCCTTTTCAAAGACTGCGGGTTCTCAGGGCAGAGCCCTGAGCCGTGTCCCGCAGGACACGGAATCCCCTTTTTGATTTTCGCCTTGCGAAAATCAACCAAAATAAAAACAAAAGCGCTCGCCGCAGCGAGCGAAAACCTTCCGTTCTCCGTTCATGGCTTGGCCGAACAAGTCGGCCACAGCCTTACGGATTTAGAAAATACCCCACCGGGGTATTTTCTAAATCCGTAAGGCTCATGGAAAACCAACCTGCCGGATTGGTTTTCCCCTCTCCTGCCGTTCGTACATTCCCTCCGTTCAAGCTGCCGCAGTCAGGGCAAAGAAAAAGGAAAGACCGTCCCTTCGGACGGTCTTTCTCATGAGCGGCCAACGGCCGCAGAGTATTTCGCTCGCTGAAGCGAGCGATTTTTTTAATTTTCAGGTTGAAACCCGGGTCGGACACCGGGTTTCAAGAGGGGATTTCGCATCCTGCGGGATGCGACTTGAGGCTCTGCCTCAAGACTCCGCAAGCCTTTCGAGAAAGGCTTGAGCGAAAGCTTCAATTAGGGGTGCGGTGCTTATTCTTTCTCCTCAGAGATTCCCATTTCGAGCTTGGGCTGTTCCATGAGCTTCATAAACTCTTCGCCCGTGATGGTCTCGTGGTCATACAGATACTTGGACAGCGCATGCAGCTTATCCATATTATCACTCAGCAGCTGTCTTGCCTTCTCATACTGACGGCGCACCAGCTCAACGACCATACGATCGATTTCGGCAGCGGTCTGGTCAGCGCAAGCCATGGATGCATCGCCGCCGAGGTAAGCATTGTGTACCTGCTCGAAAGCGACCATACCGAAGGCCTCACTCATACCGAAACGGGAGATGAGGGCACGTGCCAGACGAGTCGCCTGTTCGATATCGTTGGACGCGCCGGTGGTGATCGAATGCAGGGCAAGCTCTTCCGCAACACGACCGCCGGTGAGGGTTGCGATCTTGTTTTCCAGTTCCTCGCGGCTCATGAGGTTGTGCTCTTCCTGATCGACCTGCATGGTGTAGCCGAGCGCACCGGAGGTACGCGGAATAATGGTAATCTTAGTGACCGGAGCTGAGTGGGTCTGGAGCGCAGCAACCAGCGCGTGACCGATCTCGTGATAGGAGACGATGAGCTTTTCCTTGTTGGACAGAATCTTGTTTTTCTTCTGATAGCCAGCAATGACGACTTCCACGCTCTCTTCGAGGTCGGACTGGGAAATCTTGTCGCGACCAGCACGGACAGCACGCAGCGCGGCTTCGTTTACCATGTTGGCAAGCTCTGCACCGGATGCACCGGCAGCCATGCGCGCGATGGCATTGAAGTCCAGACCGGGTTCGCACTTGACCTTCTTGGCATGTACACGCAGGATGGCTTCTCGACCGATGAGGTCGGGCAGCTCAACGGGTACACGGCGGTCGAAACGACCGGGACGCAGCAGCGCAGGGTCGAGAGATTCGGGGCGGTTGGTCGCAGCCAGAATGACAACACCCTTGCTGCCGTCGAAACCATCCATCTCGGTCAGCAACTGGTTGAGCGTCTGTTCGCGCTCATCGTTGCCGCCGCTGATACCGCCTGCACCGTCGCGCTTCTTACCGATGGTATCAATCTCATCGATAAAGACGATGCAGGGCGCCTTCTCGTTTGCCTGCTTAAACAGATCGCGTACCTTGGCAGCACCCATGCCGACGAACATCTCAACGAACTCCGAACCGGAGATCGAGAAGAAGGGCACGTTTGCCTCGCCTGCGACCGCCTTGGCCAGCAGGGTTTTACCGGTACCTGGAGGGCCGACAAGCAGCGCACCCTTGGGGATGTGCGCACCGATGTCGGCGTAGCGCTGGGGATTGTGCAGGAAGTCGACGATCTCGGTCAAGAGCTCCTTTGCCTCGTCCTCACCCTGTACATCGGAGAAATGGATGCCTGTCTCACTTGCAACATATACCTTGGCATTGGACTTGCCGAAGCTCATCGCACCGGCACCCATTTTCTTCTGCATCGAGCGGGTCATCCAAACACCGAAACCGATGATGATAACGAGCGGAAGGAATGCGGTGAGGATGGGCGACGGGGTCGACGGCCAGATCTTGGTAAAGTTTACATCTGCGTCGAGCAAGCGCTGTACCAGATCGGGGTCATCGACGAGCGCGGTGACATAGACTTGGTTTTGCTCTTTTTGTGTATCGCCGACGGCTGTGAAGACGATACGGTTTTCACTGCTCTGAATCTCAGCCTCTTTGATTTGACCCTGTTCAGCCATAGTAACAAACTCGTTATAGCTGACCGATTGGGTTTTTGGAGCGATGAGGCTGGGCAGGAGCATGTTTGCGATGAACAGAAGCGCGATTGCGATTGCATAGAAATAGAATATGCGTTTTCTGTCGGGCTGTTTAACTTCTTTCATAATAATACTGCCTCATTTCCGGGGCATAGACTGTGCCCCCCTACTGTATAGATTGATTATAGCAGGGGAATATGTACGGATTGCGGATGAAGTTTGAACGAAGTGTAAATTGATGGAGAAATGTAACTTTGTCACTATGCAGTGCCAGCATAACCGGGAACGCCGAACAGCACGCACCCGCTGTGCGGGGTTCATACTTTCCCTCCCTATCGGCAGCTGAAATGTATATCTGACGGAAAGGGAAAACGGGTTCCCAAAGGGTGGAAAACCGTAGGTTGTCCATCCTTTGGCCTTCGTTTCCCTTCCAAGTGGACTTTCCAGTCCTCCCGACTGAACGGGAAATGCAACGGTAAGTGAGCGGCGCCAGCCGCTAAAGGAAAAACGCTTTAGGCGTTTTTCATGAGCGCGCTCGGCGCGCAAAGAATCTTGCTCGCTGCGGCGAGCGCTTTGAACGAGAGTTTGTTGAAACCCGGGCCGAACACCGGGTTTCAAAAGAGAGTTTCGAGCCTGCGGGCTCGACCAGGTTTCACCTGGACGGACTCAAGGGACTCGTCCCTTGAGAATCCCGAGCTAGGGGTGCGGTGCCTCACTCTCCCATGTTTCACGTGAAACATTCTCTTTTCCCCTTCTTTCCCCAGACATACCATCCTCTGCCCGGTCATAGAATGGTTCTAACCATAAAAAGAGGGAGTGATGTCTGGATGGCAGATGTGACGCAGGCAGTAGGAAAGCTGGTGGTGGCGGTGACGACCGCGCAAGGGACAATCCCGCTTCCGGGGGCATTGGTGACGGTATCGGCGCAGACTGAGGACGGGCCGGTTTTGTATCGAATCGTGCGGACGGACACATCGGGACGCACGCCGGTGTTGGAGCTTCCCGCGCCGTCGCTTTCCGATTCGCTCAGTCCCGACCAACCGACGCCGTATTTGAACTATACGGTGAATGTATCGCTGCCGGGGTATCAGACGGCAGAGGTGCGGGACATTTCGATTTTCCCGGGCATTGCGTCGACGCTGCCGGTACCGCTGACGCCGTCCACGGCGAGCGGGAATTCAACCGAGATCACCGACCTGCCGCCCGAGCTGCTGGACACGCAGTTTAGCAAGAGAGGACGGTGAGCGGAACATGGCATTACCGTATATTCCCGAGACGATCACGGTACATCTTGGGCGACCGGACGACCCGACGGCGCGCAATGTGACCGTGCCCTTTCCCGACTACATCAAGAACGTGGCATCGTCGGAGATCTATCCGACCTGGCCGGAGGCGGCAATCCGGGCGAACATGTACGCGCAGATTTCGTTTGCGCTCAACCGCATCTACACCGAGTGGTACCGCTCGCAGGGCTATGATTTTGATATCACCAACTCGACGGCGTTCGATCAGGCGTACGTCGAGGGGCGTGATATTTTCGACAACATCTCAGAGATCGCCGACGAGCTGTTCAATGACTATCTGGTCAGACCGGGTTCGGTCGAGCCGCTGTTTGCGCAGTATTGCGACGGCGACCGCGTCCAGTGCGACGGCCTGAGCCAGTGGGGCACGGTGCCGCTGGCAGAGGCTGGACTGTCGCCCTATGAAATTCTGACCGAGTTTTACGGTCCCGACCTCGCCATCGTGCGCGACGCGCCGACCGCGCCCAATCTGGGGTCATATCCGGGCTCTCCCCTGCGTCTGGGCGACGTGTCCAACGACGTGCGCACCATCCAGTTGCGCCTCAACCGCATTTCAAACAACTATCCGGCCATCCCGAAGATTTACCCGGTCGACGGCGTGTTCGATCAGGGCACGCTGGACGCGGTCAAGAAATTCCAGCAGGTATTCGACCTGACCCCGGACGGCATCGTGGGCAAGGCGACCTGGTACCGCATCGCCTACCTGTATACCGCGATCACCAAGCTGGCCGAACTCAACAGCGAGGGCGTGCGACTGGAGGACGTGACCGGTATTTTCCCGGACTACCTGCGTCGGGGTGATAAGGGCGACTATGTGCGCGTGCTGCAATACTACTTAAATGCCATCGGCGTATTCTTCACCGGAGAAGACCAGATCCCGATCGACGGCGATTTCGGTACCCTGACCGAGCAAGCCGTGCGTATCTTCCAGCGCGACTACGGCTTACCGGTCGACGGCATCGTCGGCCCGCAGACCTGGGCAAAGATCACCGAGATCTATAACGATATCGGCGCAGCCCTGCCCGAGTGGGAAGCCGCCGCTGGCGCTCCCCTGTTCCCCGGCCGACTGGTCGAGGGCATGCAGGGCAGCGACGTGCGTCAGGTGCAGGAGTGGCTGAATATCCTGTCGACCGAATTTCCCGACATTCCCAAACTGACCGCCGACGGCATGTTCGGCCCGCGTACCACCCAAGCCCTCACCACCGCCCAGTCCATCCTCGGCCTGACACCCACCGGCTTTGTCGGCCCGATCACTTGGGATACCCTGGCGCGCCAAGCCGCCCGTATCCAAAGCCAAACACAGGAGGTCACCCCATGAAACAACCCTACCCGCTCGCCTTCAACGGCCCACTCAAACCGGGCAGCCAGTCGGATGCCGTCTGGCTGCTGCAAGCCATGCTGTCGGCGATTGGCCGACATTATATCAACATCCACCCACCCAAACCGTCCGGCCAGTATGATGAATCGACCCGACAATCGATCATGCGCATCCAGCGTGCGTGCGGATTAACACCGGACGGCGTGACCGATGAAAAGACGTGGGAGGCGATCACGTTGATGTTCAGCCGCGGACAAAGTTTCACGTGAAACATTGTAAGGATAAGCACCGCACCCATATTGAAGTTTCGATCAAACCTTTTCAAAGGTTTGCGGGTTCTCAGGGCAGAGCCCTGAGTCGCCCGTCGCAACGGGCGAAACTCCCCTTTTTGATTCCGGTCAAAGACCGGAATCAACCAAAATAAAAACAAAAAGCGCGACCCGCAGGTCGCGCAATCTCTCCGCGCACAAAGTGCGCTCATGGAATCCGCTCCCATAGGGAGCGGATTCCCCTATCCCTGCCGCAGCTGCACACTCTCCGCATGGATATCCGCAGTCGGGGCAAAGAAAAAGGAAAGACCGTCCTTTCGGACGGTCTTTCCCATGAGCGGCCAATGGCCGCGGAGTATTTCGCTCGCTGCGGCGAGCGATTATTTTTTTATTTTAGTTGATTTTCGCTTTGCGAAAATCAAAAAGAGAGTTTCGCCGTCTGCGGACGGCGACTTGAGGCTCTGCCTCAAGACTCCGCAAGCCTTTCGAGAAAGGCTTGAGCGAAAGCTTCAATTTTGGCTGCGGTGCTTGTTTATTCCTCAGCGTTCAGCGCCTTAACCTTATCAAACTCCTGCGTAATCTCCTCAGACGGAGCAGGCGTGAGCACGCTCACAATCCAGATGACCAGGCAAGCGATGACGAATGCGGGCATCAGCTCGTAGATATCCCACAGACCGCCCATCGGAGCAATCAGGTACTTCCAAACGAAAACCATCACGCCGCCGGCGAACATACCAGCGATTGCGCCATAGCGGTTGGTTCTGCGCCAGAACAGCGCGAACAGAACGACCGGACCGAAGGAAGCGCCGAAGCCAGCCCAGGCAAAGGAAACGATGTTAAAGACCGAGCTGTTGGGGTCGCGTGCGAGGAAAACGCCGATGATGGAGATACCGAGCAGGGTCAGACGTGCACAGGTCATGCTCTGCTTAACGGTCATCTTCTTGCCAAAGACGCCCTGAATGAGGTTCTCGGAAACCGAAGAGGAAGCTGCGAGCAGCTGGGAGTCGGCAGTAGACATGGTGGAAGCCAGAATACCGGCGAGGATCAGACCGGCGAGCACGGCACAGACGAGACCGTTCTGGCTGAGCAGGTCAGCGATGCGAACGATGATGGTCTCGGAGGTCGAGCCTTCCAGGAATGCCAGATTGCCTGCCTTGGTCATGCCCAGACCAACCACACCGATCATCAGTGCAACGAACAGCGAGATAACGACCCAAGTCGAAGCCACGCGGCGGGACAGCTTGAGCTTTTTCTCGTCCTCAATGGCCATGAAGCGAAGCAGGATGTGCGGCATACCGAAGTAGCCAAGACCCCAGCACAGCATAGAGAAGCTGCTCAGCGCACCGTAGGTGGAAGCCGTACCGGTTGCCGGGTCGTAGGTCTGCGTCATGCTCAGGTAACCGGGCAGAGACTTTGCGTTGTCCAGTACCGCGCCGATACCGCCAGCCGAGTATACGCCGAAGCCCAGAACGACGAGCAGCGCAAGGGACATGATGATGGACTGAATAAAGTCGGTGGTAGAAGCTGCGAGGAAACCGCCGGTTGCGGTGTAGCCCACGATGACGATGGCCGAAATCACCATCGCCCAGAAGTAGTCCACGCCAAACAGGCTGGAGAACAGCTTACCGCAGGCAGCGAAACCGGACGCGGTGTAGGGAATGAAGAAGATGATGATGACGATGGCCGACAGACCCATCAAAAGACCGCTCTTATCGCGGAAGCGATTGTGGAAGAAGTCCGGGATGGTGATGGAGTTGCCCGCAACGTGGGTGTACAGGCGAATGCGCTTTGCGACGATCAGCCAGTTGATGTAAGTACCGATGGCCAGACCGATCGCCGTCCAGCCAGCGTCTGCGATACCGGTCAGATAAGCCAGACCGGGCAGACCCATGAGCAGCCAGGAGCTCATATCCGAAGCCTCGGCGCTCATCGCGGTGACGAACGGGCCGAGCTTACGTCCGCCCAAATAAAAATCACCGGTATCGTTGTTCTTTTTGGAACACCAGACGCCGATGAGCAGCATACCGATCAAATACACGACGATCGTGACCGAAATGCCGATCTGTGCAGTTGTCATGTTGAAGTGTTACCCCTTTCCAATGTTCTTGTGCGACAATTTAGTTTATTATAGCATGACAAAAAATAGACTGCAATGCAGAACAAAGTATAGACTATATTCTATACTTTGATAAAAGAAAACCCGGAAAACCGCATGGAAATCCGGGAAAAAATAGCTGTACGAAAATTAGGAAATCAGGTAATAACAGGTGCAGGATTTTTTCGGATTGTGGAAAGGAATCTGGGCATCATCTGCTTGCCGTAGGCGCGCAGCGAGTATTCCCCGCCCGAAATGCACCAATCGTAAATGAGCGCCCGCTCGCAGAGCGCGTACATTTTGACCATCTCGTTGACCGAGAGATCGTCGCAGAGCTGCCCGGCCTGCTGTCCCTCGAGGATGATCTGCCGGAGCAGGCGATAGTAAAACCGGGAGCGGTCGAGCAGATGTTTTTCGCCGCGGGTGATGAGCTGGGAGGAGTACAAACGCGCTAACAGATCGAGCGAGATGCTGTTTTCGATCATGGAAAAGAGCTCTTGGTTTAAATAGATGAGCTTGTCGAAGCTGTCCATGGAATCATCCATCTGCGAGACTAACGCCTCGTATTTTTCATCGAAGAGATAGGACAGAGAGCTTAACAGCGCGTCTTTGCCCTCGAAGTAGTGGTAAAAGGAACCCTTTGACGTGCCGGATTTGAGGATGATCTCGTCGACCGTGGTGTTGTCATAGCCCTGCTCATAGAATAACCGCCAAGCGGCGGAGACGATGCGACCTTTGGTGTTGCGGGTCTTACGCAAGAGAACCGACCCCTTTCTGGGAAATTGATGTAAGATAATGATAGCATAATTCACAGAAGTTCTCCACAGGTTGGGGATAAAAACTGCGGATAACCGAAAGCACCGCACCAATCCCCCGTCCCGCCCGCAGGCGAAATGAAGCTTTCGCTCAAGCCTTTCTCGAAAGGCTTGCGGGTTCTCAGGGCAGAGCCCTGAGTCGCGCTCCGCAGAGCGCGAAACTCCCCTATTGATTCCGGCTTTGCCGGAATCAACCAAAAATAATTAAAAGCGCCGCCCGCAGGCGGCAAGACTCTCTGCGCGCCAAGCGCGCTCATGGAATCCGTTCCCGTGGAACGGATTCCCCTATCCCCGTCCTTACTGCGCACCCTCTCCCTGTCAGACCGCAGTTTCGGCGACGCTCATGGAATCCGTTCCCGTGGAACGGATTCCCCTATCCCTGTCCTTACTGCGCACCCTCAATCTATCAGACCGCACTTTGGGCGACGCTCATGGAATCCGTTCCCGTGGAACGGATTCCCCTATTCCCATCCCTACTGCGCACCCTCCGTTTGTCAGACCGCAGTTTGGATAACGTGCAAAGGAAAAGACCGTCCCGGAGGACGGTCTTTTCATGAGCGCACTTTGTGCGCGGAGTATTGCGCGACCTGCGGGTCGCGCTTCTATTTTTGTTTTGGTTGATTTTCGCAAGGCGAAAATCAAAAGGGGATTTCGTGTCCTGCGGGACACGACTCAGGGCTCTGCCCTGAGAACCCGCGGCCTTTCGAGAAAGGCCGGCGAAAGCTTTATTTTCGCCTAGCACTCATCTTATCCGCGCACAGCGCGGGAATAAGGATAGTGACCTACGGGCCGGGCGGGTTTCCGTTCCCTTCTTACTTCTTGGGAACCAGAACCTCGGTGCCGCCCATATACGGCTGGAGCACCTTCGGGATGGTGACGGTGCCGTCTGCCTGGAGGTGGTTCTCCAGGAATGCGATCAGCATACGCGGAGGAGCAACAACGGTGTTGTTCAGGGTATGAGCCAGGTACAGCTTACCGTCCTCACCACGTACACGAATCTTCAGGCGGCGAGCCTGTGCGTCGCCCAGGTTGGAGCAGGAGCAAACCTCAAAGTACTTCTTCTGGCGGGGGCTCCAAGCCTCGATGTCGCAGGACTTAACCTTGAGGTCAGCCAGGTCGCCGGAGCAGCACTCAAGCTGACGAACCGGAACTTCCAGACTGCGGAACAGCTCAACCGAGTAGCGCCACATCTTCTCGTACCAGTCCATAGACTCCTCAGGACGGCAGACAACGACCATTTCCTGCTTCTCGAACTGGTGGATACGGTAAACGCCGCGCTCCTCGATGCCGTGCGCACCCTTCTCCTTACGGAAGCAGGGCGAGTAAGAAGTCAGGGTCTGGGGCAGGCTGGACTCGGGAACGATCTGGTCGATGAACTTACCGATCATCGAGTGCTCGGAGGTACCGATCAGGTACAGGTCCTCGCCCTCGATCTTGTACATCATCGCGTCCATCTCAGCGAAGGACATAACACCGGTTACGACGTTGCCGCGAATCATGAAGGGCGGGATGCAGTAGGTGAAGCCCTTGCCAATCATAAAGTCACGCGCGTAAGCGATCACAGCCTCGTGCAGACGAGCGATGTCGCCCATCAGGTAGTAGAAACCGTTACCAGCAACGCGTCCAGCGCTGTCCAGATCGATGCCGTTAAAGCTCTCCATGATCTGGGTGTGATACGGGATCTCGTAGTCCGGTACGACCGGCTCACCGAAGCGAGCGACCTCAACGTTTGCGCTGTCGTCCGGGCCGATCGGAACGGACGGGTCGATCATCTGCGGAATGGTCATCATGATGGTGCGAACCTTGTCCTGCAGCTCGGACTCCATCGCCTCGAGCTCAGCCAGACGAGCAGCCTGTGCGGTAACCTGTGCCTTGACGGCCTCAGCCTCAGCAGCCTTAGACGGGTCCTTCTTTGCCTGACCCATCAGAGCGCCGACCTGCTTGGACAGCTTCTTGCGGTTGGAGCGCAGCTCGTCAGCCTCCTGGATGGCAGCGCGCAGCTTGGCGTCGAGCTCGATGACCTCATCGACCAGCGGCAGCTTGTCGTCCTGGAACTTCTTCTTGATGTTTTCCTTGACAGCGTCCGGGTTTTCGCGGACAAAACGGATATCTAACATAATAAATCTCCCCCTTGGTAGGATTAAAGATTGACAGAAATAGAATGTGTGATTACTCAGCGGTTTCCTCGGACGGAACGACGCGAGTCTGCTGATAGAGTGCAGTGAAGAGGGCTGCGGACTCCTCGGTCAGCAGCGCATCCTGTGCGGTACCGTTGAGGCGCTCAAGGGTGTAGTTCGTGACCAGACCGTCGATGCGTTCCTTGGCCTCGGCGTTCTTGTTCTGGCTAAGCTCCTGCTGCGCCATGGTCATTTCGTACAGTACCTTTTTCTGATCGGACAGCTTTTCGACTGCCGCGAGCAGCTCATCGGTGTTTTCGGTGCCGGTCTGCTGCATGAGCTGGCTCAGGACCTTGGTCTGCTCCTCGACCGACTGCTGCAAGACCTGCACGCGAGCGTTTGCACCCTCTGCGGCGCTGGTCTGTGTGCTCAGCTGGTTGGTCAGCTCATTGAGCCTGCGATCGGAACGCACCTGCGCGATATAGCTCAAGAGAATGAGCGCAAGCGCAACGCAGAACAGACCGATGACGTAAAAGACCAGGAACTTTTTAGATTCCGGCTGTTTTTCGCCGCACGGCTGCGGGGCGTTGTTTTTTTCTTCCATGCGTTTGCCTCCTGTTTATACGGACAGTGTTTCCAGAGCGGCGACCAGTCGTTCGAGGTCGTCGTCTCCGTAGAACGCGAGTGATACCGTACCCGATGACTTGCCCTGTTCGATGCGGACGCGGCGTCCGAGGGTGTGCTCCAGTCGTTCTGCGAGTGCCGCGGTGTAATCGGGCTGAAACTCCGCGGGCTGATCGGGTTCGGACTGGGGTTCGGGTTCTTTTTGCAGGCTCTTGGCGTACTTTTCAGCCTGACGGACGCTCATGCCCGCCATTTTTTCCAGTACGTCATGGGTGCGCAGCGCTTCGTCCTTAATGGCGAGCACGGCGCGGGCATGGCCTGCGGACAGCGTACCGTCTGCGAGCAGTTCCTGCGCCTCATCGGGCAGGGACAGCAGGCGCAGGGCATTTGCGACAGCCGGACGGGAACGTCCGACGCGCTCTGCGACCTGTTCCTGGGTCAGACCGTACTCTTCCATCAGGCTGTGATAGCCCTGTGCTTCTTCGATGGGGTTTAGGTCTTCGCGCTGTAAGTTTTCGATGAGCGCCAGCTCCATGACCGTCTTGTCATCGGCCTCGATCACGAGTGCCGGGATCTCGGTCAAACCAGCCGACCGCGCAGCGCGCCAACGGCGCTCGCCTGCGATGATCTGATAATACCCGTTCTCGGTTTTGCGCACGGTGATGGGCGTGACCACGCCGTGCATCTCGATGGAGCGGGTCAGCTCCTGCATGGTCTCGGGTGAGAAGCGTTTGCGGGGCTGTTCGCGGTTTGGCTCGACGAGGGTCATGGGCAGCGTGGACACACCGCCTGATTCCTCCTCGGCCGCCATCAGGCTTTCGCCGAGCAGAGCGCCGAAGCCCTTGCCCAGACCGCCTTTCGCTTTTGCCATGGGACTCCCTCCTCCTTATTTACGGGTTCTTTTGCAGAAATTCCTCCGCGACCGCGAGATAAGCTGCCGCACCGCGGCAGGAACGGTCGTATGCGGTGATGGGTTTGCCGTGGCTGGGCGCCTCGGACAGGCGCACGTTGCGCGGCACGACCGCAGCGTAAACGCGGTCACCGAAATGCTTTTTGACTTCCTCGACGACCTGCACGGCCAAATTGGTACGACCGTCGTACATGGTTAAGAGGATGCCCTCGATGCGGATTTTTTTATTCAGTCCGCGCTGTACCGAGCGCACGGTTGCCATGAGCTGTGACAGACCTTCGAGTGCGTAATACTCGGTCTGGAGCGGTACCATAAAGGAGTCAGCCGCACACAGACAGTTTAATGTAAGAATGCCGAGCGACGGCGGACAATCGACGATGATGAAGTCGTAGTCATCGCGCACCTGATCGAGCACATCTTTGAGACGGAACTCGCGGCGCGGGAGCGAGATCAGATCGATCTCAGCACCGGCCAGATCGACATTGGAGCCGAGCACATCGACCCACTCAGTGTGTTCGATAGCGGCGCGGACATCGGGTTTGTCGGAAATGATGAGTTCATAAATAGAGGTCTCGAGTTCGTGGGGTTCGAGACCGACGCCCGAGGTGGCGTTGCCCTGCGGGTCGAAGTCGCAAAGCAGGACTTTCTTCCCTTTTTCGGTCAAAGCGCAGGCCAGATTGACAGCGGTCGTGGTTTTACCGACGCCGCCCTTCTGGTTGATAAGCGCAACGATTTTAGCCATTGGCGTAGCCCTTTCCCGGCCGCAGAGCGGCTTTCGCACCGTTCGGGCCGATTTTGATATGCTCTATTATTATAACACAACGGGTTAAGATTGCAACCGCAGTCGGGAAATGTTTCACGTGAAACACTGGATTTCCCGGCGATTGTATTCGACTTTCGTCGACCACCGCACCCCTAATTGAAGCTTTCGCCAGCCTTTCTCGAACCTTGCGGAATTAGAAAAGGCCCCTGTGGGGCGTTTTCCCGCAAGGCTGTGGCCGACTTGTTCGGCCAAGGCCCTAACACGCGGGCACCGTTGCCCTGAGTCGCCCGTCGCAACGGGCGAAATCCCCTTTTGATTCCCGGTGTCCGCCCCGGGAATCAATCTAAACAAACAAAAAAGGAAAGACCGTCCGAAAGGACGGTCTTTCCAGAGATTGCGCATCCTGCAGGATGCGCTTTTCTTTTTCATTTTAGTTGATTTTCGCAAGGCGAAAATCAAAAAGAGATTCCGCGCTCTGCGGAGCGCGTCTCAGGGCTCTGCCCTGAGAACCCGCAAGCCTTTCGAGAAAGGCTTGAGCGAAAGCTTCATTTTCTCCGTTCCCACTTAAATGAAATCATGTCTAATGCTCGGCGGTGTTCCCTCACCGGGCGACTTCATAAACAATTTAAGCAGGATAGGCGTAATCAGCGTCGTAACGATAACCACAAGCACGATGGGCGGGAACAGCGAGCTGTCGATCAGACCAACCTGCGCACCCTTCTGCGCGACGATCAATGCGACCTCACCACGGGAGACCATGCCCAGACCGATGGACAGCGAATCGCTCCAATTAAAGCCCATGAGCTTTGCGCCCAGACCACAGCCGACGATCTTGGTGATGATAGCGACGGCGAGCAGAGCAAAGGAGAAGATGAGCAGGCTGCCGGTCATGCCGTCGAGCTCGGTTTTGATACCCATGGATGCGAAGAATACCGGCGAGAAGAACATATAGGCCAGGATATTGACCTTTTTATTGATATACTCGCGGGCTTCGAGCAGATTGCACAGAATCAGACCGGCAAAGTACGCGCCGGTGATGTCCGCGATGCCGAAGTAGTGTTCTGCGACAAAGGAAAGGATGAGGCAGAAGGACAGGGCGTAAATCGCGATGCGGCGGTGATTGCTCCATTCATTGGTAATGGCGCGGAACAGACGGTACATGACGAAACCGACGATGACGACTAGAATGAAGAAGGCAACGATGCGGCCAAGGACGGCGATGGGCTGGACGGTGGGGTCGGTCATCGCGGAAACCAGCGTCAGAACGATGATGCCCATGATGTCGTCAATGATCGCAGCGCCCAGAATGGCCGTGCCAACCTTACCTTTAAGCCGACCCATTTCACGCAGGGTCTCGACGGTGATGGAGACCGAGGTTGCGGTGAGCACGACGCCGATAAAGAGCGCCTTGAGCATGTGCAGGGGTTCACCCGCGTCGGGGAAAAATACGAGGTAAAGACCGGTGCCGGCGATCAGCGGAACGACAACGCCGATGAGGGCGATGACGAAGGAAGCAAGACCGGTTTTTTTGAGTTCTTCGAGGTCGGTGTCCAGACCGGCCATGAACATCAAGAGGATGACGCCGATTTCGGACGTTTTGAGCAGGAAGTCGGTCTCCTCGACAAGACCCAAGACGGACGGGCCGAGGACGACGCCGGCGAGCAGTGCACCGACGACCTGGGGCATGTGAACGCGCTCAGAAATCAGGCCAAAGACCTTGGTAGACAATAGGATGACTGCCAGAATGAGCAGAAATTCATAAGACTGCATGTTGTAAATCCCTCCAATACCCTTTCTAAACAGTATAGCGTTATTATAGACTTTTTTGTTTGGGTGGACAAGTACTTTTTGACTATAAATTCCAGAAAAATTTGTGTAAAATGCCGAACAGCGTCTTGCAATCCGACCGTCCATTCGACCACGAGAATTATTATAACAGACAAAACGACCCGCTCGTAATTGTAGGAAATGACGAAAAGAAGGGCAAAATTGTAACCACGCGAAGAAAAAAAGCGCAGGAAACGGGAATGGATTTCAACCGGAGCAACCGTGTAACGCTCTGCGCAAGAATGTATCTTTCTGAAACCGTTTAGAGGAATCTACAAAGAAAATATGAAACTTTTATAGTTTCGATAGCGCACAAGAAAAACCGCCCAAAAAGGGCGGTTGGTATTTGTATAAAACGCTACTCGCATCTGCATATTGAACGACAGACTCTTCCAGAGGGATTGCCGAACCGGCAAGACGAAGAGCTCCAATCAAAGCCCTTCCCTTTTCCGTGCCTCACTGCTTTCCCGACTTGCGTGATAGTACCCAGGAACCCACGATCACGATGAGCATGCTCACGACCAGCGCCACCGTGCCGGAAATGCTGCCGCTCTTGTAGCCCAGACGCACCATCTGCAAAAGGATGATACCGCAAATGAAGGTGATGAGCTGAATCATGCGCAGCGTGCTCGCGTTGATTTTTTTCATATTATTCTGTGCTCCTTTCATCTTCTTTCCTGTTCAAATATTGGGGAATGACTCAATATATCCGGTCTAATTACGTCTATTTTTTAACTTTTGTTGTCTATTTTTTCGTGCAAAGGTATTTAAAATATATAATTATAGTAGTGAAAAATCAATATATAAAATAGATAAATTGTTTTAGGCGTTTTCATGCAATATGGCTATGCCCTTCCCGCTCGGCTCGGGCGCGTAAATCAGCACCGCAAAAGCAGGTCGTACTGCCGCACTGAGCGCCCAGACTGCACAAAACTGGTACTTGGCTCGCAGTTGTCCCATAAAATATACTGTCACAGCGTAGTGCCAGCACAAACGGGAGCGCCGGACTGCTCGCACCCGCCGTGCGGAGTTCGTACTTTCCCACCCTTTCGGCAGCTGAAATGCATATCTGACGGAAAGGGAAAACGGGGTCGCAAGGGGTGGAAAACCGTAGGTTGTCCATCCCTTGCTTTCCGTTCCCCTTCTAAGGGGAGTTTCCAGTCCTCCCAACTGCACGGGAAATACAGCGATAGCGGCTGCGGTGCCAGTCGCAAAAAGAAAACCGTCCCCATCGGGGACGGTTTTCATGAACGCGCTTTGCGCGCGGAGTATTGCGCGTCTGCGGACGCGCTAAAAATCAATTTAGGTTGAAACCCGGGTCGGACACCGGGTTTCAAAAGGGGATTTCGTGTCCTGCGGGACACGACTCAGGGCTCTGCCCTAAGAACCCGCAGCCTTTCGAGAAAGGCTGGCGAAAGCTTCCATTTAGGACTCTGCCGGGGTTTCGGCTTCCTCGTCCTCTTCTTCCTTATCGGTTCGTGCGATCGAGATGACCTTCACGTCCTCGCCGGTACGCATGACGATAACGCCCTGACTATTTCTGCCGCACTGACGGATATCCTCAACCGGGGTACGGATGATAACACCGTCATCGGTAATCATCATGATATCGTTTTCGGGGTCAACGACTGCGATACCAGCGACCAGACCGGTCTTATCGGTCAGGCCGTGCAGCAGGATGCCGCCGCCGCCGCGGTGATGGATAGAGAAGTCCTCAACCGGGGTGCGCTTGCCGTAGCCATTTTCGGTGACCGACAGAACCTGAGCACCCTTTCTTGCGCGGGCAGCGCCGACGACGTAGTCGCCCTCAGCCAGACGGATACCGCGTACACCGGCAGCCTGACGGCCCATTGCACGGACTTCGGTCTCGTCGAAGGTGATAGCACGGCCCTGATGGGTAGCGATCAGGATGTTTTCGTGACCCTCGGTCAGGCGAACGTCTACGAGCAGGTCGCCCTCAGCCAGACTGAGCGCACGCAGACCGACCTTGCGGATGTTCTGGAGGTCGCTGAGCACGACGCGCTTGATGGTACCGTACTTGGTGACGAATACCATGTACTTGTCGTCGGTGAACTCGCGGATGGGGAACATCGCGGTGATCTTCTCACCGGGTTCGATTTCGAGCAGGTTGATGATGTTCTGACCCTTGGCCGCGCGGCCTGCCTCGGGAATCTGGTAGCCCTTGAGCTTGTAGACCTTACCGAGGTTGGAGAAGAACAGGATGTTGTCGTGAGTGGAAGCATTGAAGATGCTGCGGACGAAGTCCTCCTCACGGGTTGCCATCGCGTTGACACCACGACCGCCGCGACGCTGAGCGCGGTAAGCCGAGGTGGGCATGCGCTTGATGTAGCCCGCATGGGTCAGGGTGTAGGTGGAGTCCTGTTCCTCGATGAGGTCTTCGATGTCGATGTCGTCAGCAGCAGCGGTAATCTCGGTGCGGCGCTCGTCGGCATACTGTGCACGGATTTCGCGCAGCTCGGCCTTGACGACCTCGAGCACGTTGTAGTCGGAGGACAGAATTTCGCGGAAGGATGCAATCTTGCCCTCAATCTCGCGGTATTCCTCGTTGAGCTTCTCCTGTTCCAGACCGGACAGACGACCCAGACGCATATCGATGATCGCCTGTGCCTGTGCGTCGTCGAGGTGGAACTCGAAATGCTCGGAACCATCTACGATGCCAAGGAGAGCAATCTGGTCAATCCAGAACGGCTCCTTGCACAGATTTTCCTTTGCCTCAGCCTCCGAGCGAGACGCACGGATGATGGCGATGATGCGGTCGATGTTGTCCTGATCGGTCGCAACCTTGAGGCCTTCGAGGATGTGCGCACGCGCACCGGCACGATTGAGATCGAACTGAGTGCGGCGAGCAACAACGTCCTTCTGGAAACTGATGTACCAGTCGATGATCTCGCGCAGCGACAGTACCTTGGGCTGCACCTTGTCCGGGCCTGCGTGCGGGATGGGCACGAGGGCGAGGTGGTTCATCGAGCAGGTGTCCTGGAGCTGGGTGTAGTTGTAGAGCTGGTTCAAGACGACCTGAGCGTTTGCATCGCGCTTGCACTCGATGACGATGCGCAGACCCTCACGCGAGGACTCATCGCGCACGTCGGAAATGCCTTCGATGCGCTTATCGCGCACCTGATTTGCGATGGACTCGACCAGACGCGCCTTGTTGACCATGTACGGAATCTCGGTAACGATGATGCGCTCACGACCGGACGAGCCGGGCATGTCCTCGATCTCGCAGCGCGCACGTACCTTGATCTTGCCGCGGCCGGTGGCGTAAGCCGCACGGATGCCGGCACGACCCATAACGATACCGCCGGTCGGGAAGTCAGGTCCCTTGATGATGGCGCACAGATCGTCGAGATCGGCCTCGGGGTGATCGATGACGTAGCACACGCCGTCAATGACCTCACCGAGGTTGTGGGGCGGGATGTTGGTCGCCATACCGACCGCGATACCCGACGAGCCGTTGACGAGCAGGTTGGGGATACGGGACGGCAGAACCACCGGCTCGCGGCGCTCCTCGTCGAAGTTGGGCACGAAGTCAACGGTTTCCTTCTTGATGTCTGCGAGCATGACGTTTGCAATCTTAGCCATACGCGCCTCGGTGTAACGGTAAGCCGCCGGGGGGTCGCCGTCGATGGAACCGAAGTTACCGTGACCATCGATGAGCGGATAACGGAGGGAGAACGGCTGCGCCATACGTACCATCGCGTCATAGACCGACGCGTCACCGTGCGGGTGGTAATGACCCAGCACGTTACCGACCGTCGTTGCCGACTTACGGAAGGGCTTATCAACGGTTAAGTTGTCCTCGTACATCGCGTAGAGAATACGGCGATGAACGGGCTTTAAGCCGTCGCGCACATCGGGCAGCGCACGGCCAACAATAACACTCATCGCATACGCGATGTAGGATTTACGCATCTCGCGGTCGAGATCGACCGGTTTGATGATTTGATTTTCGTATTCTTGACTCATTTGTAACCTCCAATGAGAGGGTTTTCCGCGGACGGTAAACTCCCGCCCGCGTGTGACATTCGGGGACGCACCCATCCCGCCCGCAGGCGAAAACGGGTCCGGGCCTGAGGCCCGGCGCGGTCCAGCCGCGCAGGCTGGCCGCCGTCCGCAGACGGCGGAATCCCCTATTGATTCCGGCCTCAGCCGGAATCAACAAAAAATAATTTTAAAGCGCGACGCGCACGTCGCGCAATTTTTTCGCGCGCCAGGCGCGCTCATGGAAAACCAACCTGCGGGTTGGTTTTCCCCTCCCCTGTCACCCAAACTGCGGTTTTTGGAAGCGCAGGGTGCGCAGAAGAGATCGGGATTTTGGAATCCGTTCCCGTGGAACGGATTCCCTAAGCGGCTTTCAGCCGCGGAGTATTTCGCGTCCTGCGGGACGCGATTCTTTGTTTGTTTTGGTTGATTTTCGCAAAGCGAAAATCAAAAAGGGGAATTTCGCACTCTGCGGAGTGCGACTCAGGGCTCTGCCCTGAGAACCCGCAAGCCTTTTGAAAAAGGCTTGAGCGAAAACTTTATTGTTTGGCGCGGTGCCAATCGTTAGATATCCAAATTCTCGACGTATCTTGCGTTCTTCTCGATAAACTCGCGTCTGGGTTCGACCTTCTCACCCATGAGCAGGGTGAACGTTTGATCGGCCATGGACGCATCGTCCAGCGTAACCTGAAGCAAGATACGGTTTTCGGGGTTCATTGTAGTTTCCCAAAGCTGTTCGGGGTCCATCTCACCAAGACCCTTATAGCGCTGTACGCGGACGCCCTCGCCCATTTCAGCGATGACGCGGCGCTGT
Source organism: Butyricicoccus pullicaecorum (assembly GCF_002160355.1). Classification (NCBI taxonomy): domain Bacteria; kingdom Bacillati; phylum Bacillota; class Clostridia; order Eubacteriales; family Butyricicoccaceae; genus Butyricicoccus; species Butyricicoccus pullicaecorum. Next base: position 124,921 of record NZ_NFKK01000004.1, on the reverse strand, counting down.
TCGCCCTCGTCGTAGGTATAGCGTACGATTTTGTTCTTGTTATTGCCCTTTTCGTTCTTAAAGAGCGGAGGCTGGGCGATATAGACGTGACCCTGTTCGATGAGCGGACGCATAAAGCGGAAGAAGAAGGTCAAAAGCAGGGTACGGATATGGGAGCCGTCGACGTCGGCATCGGCCATGAGGATGATCTTGCCGTAACGCAGTTTGGAGATATCGAAATCCTCACCGAAGCCCGCGCCGAAGGCGGTAATCATCGGGGTGAGCTTATCGTTGCCGTAGACGCGGTCGAGGCGAGCCTTTTCAACGTTGAGCATCTTGCCCCAGAGCGGCAGGATGGCCTGATAACGGCGGTCACGGCCTTCCTTTGCCGAGCCGCCTGCCGAATCACCCTCGACGATGTAGATTTCGGTGAGAGCGGGGTCACGTTCCTGACAGTCGGCCAGCTTACCGGGCAGCGAGTTGGATTCCAGAGCCGACTTGCGGCGGGTCATCTCACGCGCCTTGCGCGCAGCCTCACGGGCGCGGGACGCGGTCTGCGCCTTGTCGATGATGACGCGGGCGACCGAGGGATTTTCCTCGAGGAAGATGGGCAGACGCTCGCCGACCATGGTCTCGACCAGCGTACGCATGTCGCTGTTGCCCAGCTTGGTCTTGGTCTGACCCTCGAACTGTGCTTCCTGGAGCTTGACCGAGATAATGACGGTCAGACCCTCGCGCACGTCGTCGCCGGACAGGTTCTTGTCGTTTTCCTTGATGAGGTTGTACTTTCTGCCGTAGTCGTTTAAAACCTTGGTCAGCGCCGACTTAAAGCCGGTCTCGTGAGTACCGCCCTCGGTGGTCTCGATGTTGTTGGCGAAGGAGATCATGCTCTCGTTGTACGAGTCGGTGTACTGCATGGCGACCTCAGCCATCGAGGTTTCGCGTGCGCCCTCCATGTAGATGACATCGGGATGGATGGGGTTCTTGTTCTCGTTGAGGTATGCGACGAACTGGCGGATACCGCCGTCGTAGTGCATGACGTCCTCGCGGACTTCACCGTCGCGCTCGTCGCGCAGGGTGATGCGGATACCAGCATTCAGGAACGCAGCCTCGCGCAGACGCTTGAGCAGGACTTCGTAATCGTAGTTTGTGGTCTCGAAGATCTCGGGATCGGCCTTAAAGCGGATGGTCGTACCGCACTCCTCGGTGCAGGGTACCGAGTGGATCTTCTGAACGGTCTGACCGCGTTCAAAGCGCATCATGTGCTTGTTCTGGCCGTCGCGCACTTCGGCTTCGAGCCAGAGGGAAAGCGCGTTTACGACCGAGGAGCCGACACCGTGCAGACCGCCGGAGACCTTGTAGCCGTCGCCGCCGAACTTACCGCCCGCATGCAGGACGGTGAGGACGACTTCGAGGGTGGGAATGCCCATCTGGGGATGGATGCCGACAGGGATACCGCGGCCATTGTCCGCGACGCGGATGACGTCATCGGGTTCGATGGTGACTTCGATGTGGGTACAGTACCCGGCGAGTGCCTCGTCGATGGAGTTATCGACGATCTCGTAGACCAGATGATGCAGACCGCGTTCGGAGGTAGAACCGATGTACATGCCGGGGCGTTTGCGCACGGCCTCGAGACCCTCGAGCACCTGGATCTGACTTTCGTCATAGGTCTGGGTGACCTTAAGGTCTAACATTTCTTCACTAATACTCATATTCATTCCTCTTTCGGGGTGGATCGGGAGAGACCGGCAGAAAAAAAGGCTTTCGCCGAAGCAGATCGGAGCAAGCCCAAGTTTGGGTTTAGAGGCCGGTCGTACCGTTCTGGATGCGGCGTGCCAGGACGGCGGGAGAGAGCTGGGAAATATAGAGGATCTCGCCAAGGGCGCCGTCGCACAGGACAGCGGACTTGGGCAGATCCTCGCAGGCGGTCACGACGCGTCCCTCGTCAGAGAGTCTGGCGATGAGGGAGCGCGTATGCTTCGACCAGGTAGCGGTATCGAGATCGAAAACCGAGACGATATCGCGCACGGGGAGCATATAATCCTGACCGATATGGACATACATAAGCGTGCGTCCTCCCAATGATTGATAGAAAAAAAGCGGGAGCAGATGCCGCGAAGAGAGCTGCTCCGTGATGGGGTTAGAAAAGTTTAGAAGTATGACACAAGTCACAAGATTATTATAGCATAAAAATAAAAAAATTTCCATGTTTATCTTGTCATAAGGGAGGAAAAAGGCGTAAGAAAAAGGGACAAAAACGGCAGGAGGAAACGAAATGTAACCAAATCCCCCAAAAAGCACCGCACCCCTACAGAAGTTTTCGCTCAAGCCTTTTTCAAAAGGCTTGCGGGTTCTCAGGGCAGCGCCCTGAGTCGCCCGTCGCAACGGGCGAAATCCCCTCTTGATTCCGGCCAAAGCCGGAATCAACAAAAACTAATTCAAAGCGCTCGCCGCAGCGAGCGCAATTCCCCTGCGCGCCAAGCGCGCTCATGGAAAACCAACCTGCCGGATTGGTTTTCCCCTTCCCCTGCCGTTTCTGCATTCCCTCCGTTTGTGCTGCCGCAGTTAGGGCGACGCTCATGGAATCCGTTCCCGTCGGAACGGATTCCCCTTCCCCTGCCGTTTCTGCATTCCCTCCGTTTCGGCTGCCGCAGTCAAGGCGACGCTCATGGAATCCGTTCCCGTGGAACGGATTCCCCTTCCCTGCCCTTCGTGCATTCCCTCCGTTTGGGCTGCCGCAGTTAGGGCGACGCTCATGGAATCCGTTCCCGTGGAACGGATTCCCCTTCCCTGCCGTTTCTGCGCTCTCTCCGTTCCGGCTGCCGCAGTCAGGACGACGCTCATGGAATCCGTTCCCGTCGGAACGGATTCCCCTTCCCTGCCCTTCGTGCATTCCCTCCGTTTGTGCTGCCGCAGTCAGGGCGACGCTCATGGAATCCGTTCCCGTGGAACGGATTCCCCTTCCCTGCCGTTTCTGCATTCCCTCCGTTTGTGCTGCCGCAGTCAGGACAACGGACAACGGGAAAGACCGTCCCGGAGGACGGTCTTTCCCATGAGCGCACTTTGTGCGCGGAGTATTTCGCTCGCTGCGGCGAGCGATTATTTTTTTGTTTGGGTTGAAACCCGGGTCGGACACCGGGTTTCAAAGGGGAATTCCGTGTCCTGCGGGACACGGCTCAGGGCTCTGCCCTGAGAACCCGCAGCCTTTTGAAAAAGGCTGGCGAAAACTTCATTTCGCCTGCGGGCGGGATTCCTATCCCCTCACCGTTCCCTTTTCCACGTGGAACACAGTACCCGCGTGGAACCGCGCAGCAGTCTCCTCTTCACAGCAGGTAATAATCACCTGACCCTGCCCCAAATGATTGAGTACGAAGTCCTGGCGGGAGCGGTCAAGCTCGCTGAGCACGTCATCGAGCAGCAACACAGGATAAACATTATCCTCATCAAAGAACAATTCCCGCTCTGCGAGTTTAAGCGCGAGCGCAGCCGTTCTGGCCTGACCCTGCGACGCGAAGGATGCAGCGGACACGCCGCCGAGGTTTAGGATGAGATCATCCTTATGCGGGCCGGACAGGCAGGACTTGGCCGCGATCTCTGCCGCACGGTGATTCATGGCATGGCTTTGCAGCTGAGCCTCGATGACGGCAGGCGATGCGTAGGGGTCTGAGACGCTCGAGACGGTATGATAGACGCATTCGAGTGTCTCATGGGGTGCGGCCTCGGCGTGGAGCGTCTGAGCGCGTCCTGCGAGCTTACGGATATAGTATGCGCGGTAGCGGATGATGAGCGCACCCAGACGGCACAGACGCAGCGTGAAGTCGTCAAGCAAATCCAGCATTGCAGGTTTTTCCTCGCTGTCCTTCAAAATACGCAATTTGTGCGCAAGCACTCTTTCATATTCTGCAAGTGCGCTTGCATATTGCGGTCGTAATTGGCACAGGGCAGCGTCCAGGAATTTACGTCTGGCAGCCGCACCGGCGCGGACGAGGAACAGGTCGTCGGGGCAGAATAATACAGTGCGTAATAATCCCCTCGCCTCACCCTGCCTTCGCAGACGGATGCCGTTTTTGTAGAGCTCCATGGCTCGGTCGCGGTGCAGGCGCAGTTCCAGCTCGACTTCCATGCCCTCGGTGTCGAACGAACCGCGAATCAGACCGTGATCGCAGCCGAAGCGCAGACCTTCTTTTTTCTGCGCGGTGCGGAACAGCTTGATGGTAGACAGCGCCGCCGCAGCTTCGAGCAAGTTGGTCTTGCCCTGAGCATTTTCTCCGACGATCAGATTGACCGCCGGGTCGAAGCACAGGTCAGCCCGTTCATAATTACGAAAATTTTCCAGCGTCAGCGTGCGGATCAAGCGTCCGGCCTCCTTGTCGGGTGAAGAATTTGAACTGTTTCACGTGAAACAATGGGGATTTTAGATGATTTTGACGGTTTCGCCGTCCAGCGTGACCGTATCGCCGGGGCGCAGCTTTTTGCCGCGCATGAGGCAAGGCTCACCGTTGACCAGAATTTCGCCCTCAGAAATGCGGATTTTAGCCTCACCGCCGGACGAAACCAGGTTTGCAAACTTCAAAAGTGCATCGAGCTTAATAAACTCGCTCTGAATCTGAATCTCACGCATCGGCTTTCAACCTCACAGGCAGAACGAGATAAGTGTACTTTTCGCCCTCGGTCGGGGTGATAACGATGGGGTTGAGAGCGCCCTTGATGGACAGCTGGATGGTGTCATCGCTGCAAGCGCGGAGCGCATCGAGCAGATAACGGCTGTTAAAGCCGATTTCCAGCGGGTCAACCGAGCCATTGATGGCGCATTCGTCGTAAGATTTGCCGACGGCGGTGATGCAGGTCATCTTCATAACCGAGCCATCGAAGGTAATACGGACGGGATTTTTGAGTTTTTCGGACACGAGCAGGGATACGCGCTCGAGGCAGGTGATGAGTTCGCGGGTATCTGCGGTGACGGTGTACTCAAAAGAGGCCGGAATTGCGGCATTATAGTTCAAAAATTCGCCATCGATCAGGCGGCAGACCAGAGTGGTCTTGCCCAGAGCGAACAAAATGTGTTTTTCGCCGGGGCAAACGGTCGCGACCGAGTCGCCGTCCTCGTGCAGAATGCGCTCGATTTCGCGCAGCGCGGTGCCCGGAACGACGAATTTCATGTCCTCAGCCGGTGCATTTTCCAACATTTCGCGGCGGATGGACAGACGGAAGCCGTCGACAGCGACAACGGTCAGCTTGCCGTCGGTCAGCTCGAACAAACATCCGGTGTGAATGGGCTTGGCCTGGTTGTCGGAGACCGCGAAAACGGTCTGGTTAATCATGGATTTCAGCACTTTTTCGTGCATCGGAATTTCGCAGGCAGCGTCAACTTCGGGCATGGCCGGGAAATCGTCGGAAGCCGAGGCCACGAGGTTGAAAACCGAGCGGCCGCACTTAATGGTGGTCAGCAGTTTGTCGTCGGTCTCGACATAAACAACATCATTGGGCAGCTTGCGGACGATGTCGCCGAGCAGCTTTGCACTCAAAACGATCTCGCCGGGTTCTAAAACGTCGGCATCGACCTGGGTACGAATGCCCATCGACAAATCGTAGCCGGACAGGGTCAGGGTGTCGGTCGCAGTCAGGCGCAGACCTTCGAGAATTGCGATGGTGGATTTTGTCGATACGGCACGAGATGCAATCGAGATTGCGTCGAGGAATGCCGATTTTTCGCAGGAAAATTTCATGGTGTTTGGTAGTCCTTTCTTTATCCACAGGAGATGTGGAGATTACGCCGCATTTCCCGGGTAATGGCGGAAAGAAATAGAAGGATAATTTTATAGTCGTAGTAGTAGAGCTGTGGAAGCTGTGGAAAAGCCGAAAAAGTCCATGAACGTCATGGGATTTTTTGTCCCCATGCGGATGTGGATGGATTTGGACGAATTGTGGGGAGAAATTTGGGGAAATGTTTATCCACAGTTTGTCCATCCACAATCCACAGGCGGTGTGGATAAAATTTCGGCCGAAAAATCCCAGCACCGCAGCCCCCATTGAAAGTTTCGCCAGCCTTTTCAAAGGCTGCGGGTTCTCAGGGCAGCGCCCTGAGTCGCACTCCGCAGAGTGCGAAATTCTCTTTTGAAACCCGGTATTCGGTCCGGGTTTCAACGAAACTCTCGTTTGAAGCGCCGCCCACAGGCGGCAAGACTCTTTTTGAATCCCGGTGTTCGCCCCGGGATTCAATTTACCTGTCGTTCGTATCTATATAATATAGAGGACTGGCGGTAAGATGGGGTGAAAAAACCAATCCAGCAGGTTGGTTTTTATGAGCGCGCTTTGCGCGCAGGGGAATTTCGCGCTCTGCGGAGCGCGATTTTGTTTATTTTTTGGTTGATTCCGGCCTTCGGCCTGGAATCAAAAAGGGGGGTTTCGTGTCCTGCGGGACACGACTTAGGGCTCTGCCCTAAGGACCCGCAAACCTTTGAAAAGGTTTGATCCAAACTTCAGTGATTGGTGCGGTGTTTTTCGTTACAGATTCTGAATATTTTCAATCAGCGTCTTGATGATATCTTCAAGTTCTGCATTTTTCTTACGATCACCGTCGATTTTATCGCACGCATGCATGACCGTGGTATGATCTCGTCCAAAAACCTTACCAATTTCCGGCAGTGAGTAATTGGTCATCTTTCTGACCAGATACATAGCCATCTGGCGTGGCTGAACGGTATCTTTGGAACGACGATCGGACAGAATCTGATCGACCGGAACCGAGTAGAAGTTAGAAACGGTCTGTAAGATCATCGGCGGGGTGGGATTTAAGCCGGGGCTGATGGACTTGACCTCTTCGATGACCTTCTGGGTCATGTCGATGGTGATGGCCTCGCCGCCGAGCTCGTGTTTTGCCTTGATTTTCTTGACCGTGCCTTCCAGCTGACGGACGTTGGATTGCAAATTCTCTGCGATGCAGTAAATGACGTCCTTGGGCAGATCGAAACCGAGCTTTTCCGCCTTTGCATTGATGATGGCCACACGGGTTTCAAAGTCCGGCGGCTGAATGTCGGCCAAAAGACCCCATTCAAAACGGGTCTTCATGCGGTCTTCGAGGGTGTTCATCTCCTTGGGCGGACGGTCGGAAGTCAGAACGATCTGACGGCCAGCCTCATAAAGCGCATTAAAGGTGTGGAAAAATTCCTCCTGCGTGCGCTCTTTGCCGGCGATAAACTGAATATCGTCGATCAAAAGCAGGTCAGCCATACGGTACTTGCCGCGGAAGGACTGCACATCGCCTTCCTGAATGGCGGTGACCAACTCGTTGGTGAAATCCTCGCCTTTTACATAAATAATGCGGAAATTCGGGTGCGTACCGCGAATGACATTGCCGATTGCATGCAAAAGGTGGGTTTTGCCCAGACCGGACTGACCATAAATAAAGAGCGGGTTGTAGTTTTCAGCCGGATGATTTGCGACCGAAACGGCAGCCGCATGGGCGAACTTGTTGGACGAACCAACAATGAAGTGTTCAAAGGTGTATTCCTCGTCGGGGGAGAGACCGATGGACTCACCGGTTTTCTCCGCGGACGGAACCTGATCGCCATAAACGACCGAAAGGGTGATGGGTTCACCGAGCAGCTCGGTCAAAGCCTGCTGTAAAGGCGCGGTGAAACGAGATTCGATGATCTCTTTTTTGAATTGGTTGGCAGCGCGCAGGACGAAGCTAGTGCCCTCGAGGGAGACGGCTTCGGCGTCGTCAAACCAGGCCGAAAGGGTGACCGGGCTGAAGGAACCTTCCATGCGCGACAACGCCATTTTTAATAAGTCGTTGTTGCTGTTCAAAACATTTCCTCCTAATTCTGCCGATTCTTATTCACTGTACATAGTATCATATTTGACAAGGGATTTCAAGTTATCCACATGGGAGTCCACAGTTGTGGAAAAAATAAACTTTCATCCCGCCCGCAGGCGAAATTAAAGTTTGGATCAAACCTTTTCAAAGGTTTGCGGGTTCTCAGGGCAGCGCCCTGAGTCGCCCGTCGCAACGGGCGAAATCCCCTCTTGAAACCCGGGGTTCGGCCCGGGTTTCAACAAAACTTTCGTTTCAAGCGCCGCCCGCAGGCGGCAAGACTCTTTTGCGCGCAAAGCGCGCTCATGAAAACCAACCTGCGGATTGGTTTTCAATTTTGCGGCTGGCGCCGCACCCTTGCCGTTTCATTTCCCGAACAGCCGGGAGGACCGAAAACTATCCTTAGAAGGAGAACGAAAAGTTCCTTTAAAAAAGGAACCGAAAACCAAAGGATGGGGAACCCATGGTTCCTCACCCTTTGGGAACCCGTCTTCCTTCCTCGTTAGGGTTACTGTGTACCGCCGATAGGGTGGGAAAGTATGAACTCCGCACAGCGGGAGCGAGTCGTCCGGCGCTCCCGTTTGTGCTGGGACTGCGTTGCGAACGCGAAGTTTATGGGACCTTACGGAAATAGAAAATGTCCCGGTGGGACGTTTTCCCGTAAGGCTGTGACCGGCTTGTCCGGTCAAGTCATAAACAGAGAACGGAAGTCTAGGCGCTCAGTGCGGCAGTACGATCTGCTTTTGCGGTGCTGATCTGCGCGCCTGGTTTGGCACTTCCCTGCGTCTCCGAAAAAATTTGTCGTATTCTTTTCTATTTGATCGCATTTTGTATCATTCGTGTTTTTCCTCCACATCTGTATTCTCTATTTTCCTCATTTCCTATTTGTCCTTTTTATCTTTCCTTTATCTTCTTCTTTATCTTCCTCTTTCTTTTCATCCCCTCTCTTCCCGCTTTTGATCTCTTGCGTCCCCTCGTCTGCCGTCCCGAAATTCGGGAATATTTGGTACAAAAATTACACAGAGTAAAGTAAAACCCCTTGCCAGTGAAAGGGGGAACTTTTTCCCCCGTCAAAACTGCGGATTTTCAAAAATTGCCCTTGACAAACTCCCGGTTACCTGACTATAATATATCTGATTCGGAGTATTACGGACAGGCAGCGGCATAAGCCCGATACCTGGTTATTGGACCTGTGCCGGTGCCCATTCAGATTCTTAGGATAATAGGAGGTGTGTGGTAAATGCTGAGAACTTATCAGCCCAAGAAGCGTCAGCGCAGCAAGGAGCATGGCTTCCGCAAGAGAATGTCTACGAAGAATGGCCGCAAGGTGCTGGCTCGCCGTCGTGCGAAGGGCCGCAAGCAGCTGACCCTGTAATCTTTGCCCATTCCGCAGCGCAAAAGAAAAAACAGATCGAGCCGCCCAGTATGAGCGGCTCTTTTTTCTATGTTGTCCACGCTGGGGGTCGTATTTTTCGGCCTGCCGCACCCAAGACCCGGCGCATCGGACACGCGGACCCTTTCCCAGACCCTTCTGGAAGCCTTGGAACGGCGGCAGGCAGGCCGCGCAGGGCAATATATTTGCCTTTCCGGATTCGGCGCGGCGGGAGCGCGCCCGGGCATCGGCCCGCTTCCCTCTCACAAAAAAGCAAGAACGCTTCTGACTTTTGGGAGCAAAACACATGAAGAAAACCTATGTGATCAAACAAAACCATGAATTCCGCAGACTGTACCACCGGGGCAAGTCGGTGGCAAACCGTTATCTTGTGCTGTACTGCCTGAAAAACCGGCTGGGACATAACCGTCTTGGTCTGACAGTGAGTGCAAAATACGGCTGCGCCGTCGAGCGAAACCGCGCAAAGCGTCTGTTCCGCGAGGCTTACCGGCTGCACGAGGCGGAGTTCAAACCGGGATTTGATTTCGTGCTGGTCGCACGCGCACGGATGCAGGGAGCTTCCTGCGCCGACGTGGAAAAGGCGCTTTTGAAGGCTGCCCGTGATCTGCACGTCGTACAGGACGTGAAAGAAGGAATGAACGGTTGAAACGGCTGCTATTGGCACTGATCCGGTTTTACCGCCGTGCCATTTCACCTTATACCGCACCGAAGTGCCGCTATATCCCGACCTGTTCGCAGTATGCCCTAGAGGCAATCGAGAAATACGGCGCACGCAAAGGCGGCTGGTTGGCGTTCAAGCGCATCTGCCGCTGTCATCCTTTCTCCAAGCGCGGCCCTTACGACCCCGTACCCTGAGCATTTGGGGAGATCCTGACCGGAAAAGTACGGAAGGAACAAGAACGGACGGGAAGAATCGCCCGTCTGAAAAACCATTTGGAGGAACAACGATTTGGCTAAGCTCTTTGGTTTGTTGATCGTGCGTCCGTTTGGTATGCTGCTGATGGCAATCTACAATTTGGTAGATTCCTACGGCCTCGCGATCATCCTCTTTGCCCTGCTCTGTAAGTTCATCCTGCTGCCGCTCACCATTCACAGTAAGAAGAGCATGCGCAAGATGAGTGCACTGTCGCAGAAGCAGCAGGCATTGCAGAAGAAATACGGAAACAATCGCGTCAAGCTCAACGAGGAGATGCAGAAGCTGTACGAGCAGGAGGGTGTAAACCCGATGAGTGGCTGTCTGCCCTCTTTCCTGCCGCTCCCCATCATGATGGGCCTGTACTACGCGATCGAGAAGCCCATTACCTTTATGATGGGCATTACCGACAAGGACTTTGTGACCGAAGGCATCCCGGATTCGGTACAGCTTCTGATCAACTACGTTCAGAACAACGGCCTTGCCGACCTGTCGGGGTACAATGATTACTACGTCCAGATTCCGCTGATGGAGACGCTCAACAAGCTGGCAGATTCCGCGGGCAACTTCCCGGAGTCCATCACCAGCCTGTCTACCGAGATCGCACAGCATCTGGTACCGCTGAACTTTGACTTCTTTGGCTTCAACCTGGCGCAGACCCCGAACATTAAGGAACCGGGTCTGATCTGGTTGCTGCCCATCCTGTCCGGTGTGACCGCACTGCTGTCCTCGGTGGTTATGCAGAAGATGCAGCAGAAGACCAACCCGGCAGCTGCACAGATGCAGGGTTCGATGAAGACCATGCTGTACATCATGCCGCTGTTCTCTGTATATCTGGGCTTCATCCTGCCGGCAGCACTGGCAGTGTACTGGATTACCAACAACCTGTTCACCATGATCCAGGAAATCGGCCTGACCTGGTACATGAATAAGTACCATCCGGTTGAGGTTGAAGATCCGAAGAAGAAGAAAAAGAAATTGCCGAAGGGAGACGCGTAAAGATGCAGAAGGAACAGATTTTCTCCGCGGCCACGGTAGACCGCGCGATTGAAAAGGCCCTTGCAGAGCTGCATATGGATCGCGACGCTGTTTCGGTAGAGGTCATCGAGATGGGCCGCAAGGGCTTTCTGGGTATTGGCGCATCGGACGCCAAGATCCGCGTGACCTATGAAGTACCGGACGAGGTAAAGCCGGCCGAGAAGCCGGCGGCAAAGGTGGAGGAGAAGCCTGCACCCAAGGCCGAGGTCAAGACCGAGGCAAAGCCGCGCCCGGCACAGGACGACACCCCGCGTCTGGTCAAGGCTGCACCGCAGAGTGCAGAGAATAAGAAGCCGGTACAGCGTCCGGCAGCCCGTCCGGCACGGGACGAGGAGAAGCCGCGCCTGGTACGCCGCGCAAGCGGTGAGAAGGCCGAGCAGCCGGCAGCAAAGCCGACCGAGAACAAGAAGCCGCGCCGCGAGCAGGCTGAGCCGACCGTTTTCGTCAAGCCCGAGGAAAAGCCCGAGGGCGAGTGGAGCGCAGAGGCAAAGGCAGCGGTACAGTTCATCGACGGCCTGCTGGTCAAGCTGGGCGTTGAGGGCCGCGCATACGTGACCGCACAGTCCGAGGACGATCACCTGCGCATTGAGATCGAAGGCCCGGACATGGGCCCGGTCATCGGCCGCCGCGGCGATACGCTGGACGCCATCCAGTACCTGACTTCTCTGGTGCTCAATCGCGGTACCGAGGAGCATATCCGCCTGACCATCGATACCGAGAACTATCGCGGTAAGCGTGCTGAGTCTCTGGAGAGACTGGCAAGAAAGATGGCGGGTAAGGTTGCGCGCTATCATAAGCCCATGACTCTGGAGCCGATGAATCCGTATGAGCGCAGAATCATCCATTCTGCACTGCAGGATTACCGCGGTGTGACCACCCATTCGACCGGTACCGAACCCAACCGTCGTGTTGTGATTTCGCCGGAAGGCGGCAGACGCTACGCGGGTAAAAGACCGCAGCGTCCGCAGCAGTAAGGACAAAGGAATCCCGCCCGCAGGCGAAAACGGGTCCGGGCCTGAGGCCCGGCGCGGTCCAGCCGCGCAGGCTGGCCGCCGTCCGCAGACGGCGGAATCCCCTTTTGAAACCCGGTGTTCGGCCCGGGTTTCAATAAAACTCTCGTAAAAAAGCGCGTCCGCAGACGCGCAATTCTCCGCGTGCTTAGCACGCTCATGAAAACCGTTCCATTCGGAACGGTTTTCTTTTTTGTATATTTTAGTTGATTTTCGCGAAGCGAAAATCAAAAAGGGGTTTCGCGCTCTGCGGAGCGCGACTTGAGGCTCTGCCTCAAGACTCCGCAAACCTTTGAAAAGGTTTGATCGAAACTTCATTGCCGCCCTTCGGGCGGTCTCCCCTACTCTTTTTTCCCAGAAAAAAACCTCCGCTTCGCGGAGGATGACGCATCAAACCAGATATTTCGTTTTATTTTTCCCCAAAACTCTTATCTTCTCGCGTGCGGAATCAAGATCTTGACCAAAATCCCGTCGTCGCGCTCTTCCTTTTCATAACTGGTATTGACCCCGGATTCCTTCATCATCCCCACCGCTTTGTCCACTGTATTGAGGAACAAGCGCACATCCTTGATGAGCCGCCGCATAGTACCAGCCGGTTTTTCGGGCGGAGCTGTGAGCAGCTGCTCGATGTACTGCTCGGTGCGATTGACGTTCCATTGGTGCTGGATGATGGCCTGGGTTGCCTTTAATCGTTCTTCCTCAGTGGGCAGACGCAGGAGCGCACGGGCGTGACGTTCGGATAACCCACCCTCGCGGATGAGGCGCATATTTTCCTGCGATAATTTGAGCAGTCGCAGCTTGTTTGCCACGGCAGATTGCGTTTTTCCCACCTTGCGCGCCGCTTCCTCCTGCGTCAGACCGTAGCGGTCAATGAGACGGCGATACCCGGCAGCTTCCTCGAAAAAATCCAGATCACGGCGCTGGAGATTTTCGACCAGCGCGATGGCAGAAGAGTCTGCCTCAGTGGCGTTCATTACCAGACAGGGCACTTCGGAAAGCCCGGCCGCACGCGCAGCCCGTAGACGGCGCTCGCCGGCAATCAGCTCGTAGCCGTCGGGCGTGCGCCGCACGGTCAAGGGATTGAGCACACCGTATTGGCGAATGGAGTCTGCCAGCTGATTGATCGCCTCGGGTTCAAAGTACCGCCGTGGCTGGTTGGGATTGCGAGAGATGAGCGCGGCTTTAATACGCCTGAGCTGTCGTTCGTTTCCGTTTCCGGGCAGATTAAACATCGGTGTCATGGTGGGAAATAGCCTCCTTTGTTGATTTGGTTCGCTCTATCTACAAGGTTACCAGAAAATGACGGGATGTAAAGGGAAATCGTCCGCAGATGTTGCACTTTCAAGACGGCATTCAGCGGCATTTGGGCAGAAAACGGCAGATTTTCTATTTTTCGGCAGGAAATAATTCCCGACCACCGCAGCCCTAATTGAAGCTTTCGCTCAAGCCTTTCTCGAAAGGCTTGCGGAGTCTTGAGGCAGAGCCTCAAGTCGCCCGTCGCAACGGGCGAAATCCCCTCTTGATTTTCGCTTCGCGAAAATCAACAAAAACAAAAAATAAAAGCGCCGTCCGCAGACGGCGCAATATTTTCGCGCACAAAGTGCGCTCATGGAAAAGACCGTCCTTTCGGACGGTCTTTCCCGAGAATTTCGCTCGCTGCGGCGAGCGATTTTTTATTATTTTTAGGTTGAAACCCGGGGCGGACACCGGGTTTCAAAAGGGGGATTCCGCCGTCTGCGGACGGCGGCCAGCCTGCGCGGCTGGACCGCGCCAGGGAACTCGTCCCCTGGACCCCGATTGTCGGCTGCGGCCGAGATTCCGTTTCCTTTACAGCGGTGCCGCCGAAATCTTCTGAAATCTTCTCGGATACTTCGCCGGAGTGCTCTTGATCTTCTTGACGATCACCAGACGGCTCTTTCTTCCGTCCGACATGGGTACGGTGTAATCGATCACGCGCTCTAACCTGCCGCCCAGAATGGTGATCGCGTTCTTGGCCTCTTCGATTTCCTCATCCGAGCCGACCGCCTTCATGGCGATGAAATATCCACCGACCTTGACGAGCGGCAGGGACAGCTCTGCGAGCACATTGAGTCGTGCGACAGCGCGGGAAGTCGCAAGATCGAATTCTTCGCGGTGGTCGAACTCCTCCGCGCGGGCGTGGACGGCCTGCGTGCCGGTCAGACCCAGTTCGTCAATGACTTCCTGCAAGAACTTGATGCGCTTGCCGAGCGAGTCAAGCAGGGTCACCTTTGCATCGGACAGAATTGCGACCGGGATACCCGGGAAACCCGCGCCGCAGCCCACGTCAATGACGGTTTTTCCAGCTGCATAGCACGCGAGAGGTGCGCAGTCGAGGAAGTGGCGGGTCACGACCTCGAGGGGGTCGGTGACGGCGGTCAGGTTCATGACCTTATTTTTTTCGAGTAAGAGGTCGGAGAAGGCGAGCAATTTGTCCACAGCCTGTGGATCGTGCTGGCCGAGTTGTTCCAGACCGGAAGTAAGCAGTTCATGAGCAGTCATGCGTCGTTGCCTCCCTTTTCGAGGTTGAGATAGATCATCAGAGCGGTGATATCGGCGGGGGAAACGCCCGAGATACGACCGGCCTGACCGAAGTTGAGCGGACGGATGTCCTTGAGTTTCTGTCGTGCCTCCAGACGGAGCGAGGGCACGGCATCGTAGTCGATGTCCTGGGGCAGCGTGCGGGCTTCGAGCTTGCGGAACTGCTCGACGTCCTTTTGCTGGCGGGCGATGTAGCCCTCGTACTTGATGCGGATTTCGACCTGTTCGCGGATGGCGGGGTCGAGCGCGGGGCGGTCGGGGTCAAAGACCGCGAGATCGTCATAGCCGAGCTCGGGACGGCGCAAGAGATCGATCATGCGGCATCCGGCCTTGAGGGGCGTGGAATGGTGCGCGGTCAAAAAGTCCTGCATTTCGTCGGTGGGCTGCACACTGACCGTGCACAAACGGTCGATTTCCTGCTGGACGCGCTGATATTTTGCCTCGGTACGCGCCAGACGCTCGGGACTGTTGAGTCCGACGCGTGCACCGATGGGTACCAGACGCTCGTCGGCATTGTCCTGCCGGAGCAGCAGACGGTATTCCGAGCGCGAGGTCATCATGCGGTAGGGTTCACGCGTGCCGCGGGTGACCAGATCGTCGATCAGCGTACCAATGTAGCCGTCGGCGCGGTCGAGGATGAGCGGGGATTCTCCCTTGATCTTGCGCGCGGCATTGATGCCCGCGATCAGACCCTGCGCTGCGGCTTCCTCGTAACCGGACGAGCCGTTAAACTGTCCCGCACCGTATAAACCGGGTACTTTTCGGCATTCCAGCGTGGGAAGCAGCTCGGTGGGGTCTACGCAGTCGTATTCGATGGCGTAGGCCGGGCGCATGACCTCGGCGTGTTCGAGTCCTTTGATGGTGTGCAGCATTTTGAGCTGCACGTCCTCGGGCATGGACGACGAGAAGCCCTGCACATAGATTTCCTCGGTTTCCAATCCCATCGGCTCGAGAAAGAGCTGGTGACGGGGCTTGTCGGCAAAGCGCACGACCTTGTCCTCGATGGACGGGCAGTAGCGCGGGCCGACACCCTCGATCGTGCCCGAAAACAGGGGCGAGCGGTCGAGATTGTCGCGAATGACCGCGTGCGTGTCCAGATTGGTGTACGTCAGATGACAGACCGCCTGATTTGCAGGCGGGTGCTCGGAATCGAAGGAAAACGGGATGATCTCCTGCTCTCCCTCCTGCACTTCCAGACCGTCGAAGCAGATCGAACGACGGTTGACGCGCGGCGGCGTACCGGTCTTGAACCGCTGGAGGCGCAGACCGAGACGGCGTAAACAGCCGGTCAGCTCCTTGGCCGGGAACATGCCGTCCGGGCCGCTCTCCTGGGTGAATTCACCGATGATGATGCGCCCGCCGAGAAAGGTACCCGAGCAGATGATCGCGGCCTTGACCGCATACTGCGCACCGGTGGCCGTGGTCACACCACACACCGCACCGGTTTCGTCCACCTCGACCGACACGACCTCGGCCTGCTTGAGCGAAAGATTTTCGGTCGTCTCGAGTACGTGCTTCATGTACGAGCGATATTTCACGCGGTCGGCCTGCGCGCGTAAGGAGTGCACCGCAGGGCCTTTGCCGCGGTTGAGCATGCGGTATTGAATGCACGCCGCATCGGCTGCATGCCCCATTTCGCCGCCGAGGGCATCGATCTCGCGTACGAGATGCCCCTTTGCCGTGCCGCCGATGGCGGGATTACAGGGCAGATTGCCGACGGCATCTAAGTTGATGGTAAAGCACAGCGTGCGCAGTCCGAGACGCGCACCGGCCAGCGCAGCTTCAATGCCCGCGTGACCGGCACCGATGACCGCGATGTCGTAAGTGCCAGCAAAATACATGGATGTTCCTCCGAAAATTTTTGTGCACATCTGTTGATAACTCTGTGCATACTTGGGATAACTGTGGATAGATAGCTGAAAAATAGAATACGAAATGTAATATAAAGATAGAGTATGTCGAAATGTAATGTAAAATTGTGGTAGAAAAGCACGAGCGTCCACAATGTGCACAAGGGGATTGTGGATAACTTTTTTGGGGAAGAGAAACCCGCCCGCAGGCGAAAACGGGTCCGGGCCTGAGGCCCGGCGCGGTCCAGCCGCGCAGGCTGGCCGCCGTCCGCAGACGGCGGAATCCCCTATTGATTCCGGCCAAAGCCGGAATCAACAAAAACTTATTTAGAGCGCCGCCCGCAGGCGGCAAGACTCCCCTTGCGCGCCAGGCGCGCTCATGAAAACCAACCTGCGGGTTGGTTTTCCACTTCCCTGTCACCCAAATTGCGGTTTGCAAAGCGCAGGGTGCGCAGAAACGGCAGGAATTTGGGAATCCGTTCCACGGGAACGGATTCCATGAGCGCACTTTGTGCGCGAGGGCTTCCGCGTCCTGCGGGACGCGGTTTTTTTGTTTGTTTTGGTTGATTTTCGCTCCGCGAAAATCAAAAAGGGGGTTCCGCGTCCTGCGGGACGCGGCTTGAGGCTCTGCCTCAAGACTCCGCAAGCCTTTTGAAAAAGGCTTGACCGAAAACTTCAATAATTGGTGCGGTGCTTTATTTTCCGACGCAGAAATTCGCGAAGATATGATCTACGATATCATTCTGGACACTCTGACCGGTGAGTTCTCCAAGGCTCTCAATCGCGCCCTCGATATCATATACCACGGCATCCGGTGAAAAACCGGCTTTTAAGTGTTCCGCAGCCAATTCCAGACGTTCCGCCGTCCGTTTCAAGGTCTCCGCCTGTCGGATATTGGTAATCAAACCGCCGTCAGAAGGAAGATCACGCACGCCGGTGAGCGTGAGTAGAGTGTCGGTCAGTTCGGACAGGCCCTCGCGGTGCTTGGCGGACAGGGGTACGACCGCGCGGAAGCAGTCGGACAGCTCTTCCCAGCCCTCTGCGCGGAGCAGGTCAGCCTTGTTTAAGATGGCGACGGCACGGGCAGCGTTTTTGGCTTCGCGCATGACCATGCGATCTTCCCCACCCACCGGCTTGCTGCCGTCAAACACGGCGAGTACGACACCGGACTCGGCAGCAGTTCGCACGGCGTCACGGGCACGGGACACACCGATTTTTTCGACCGGGTCGTTGGTCTCGCGCAGACCGGCGGTGTCCTGGAGCCGAAGCACCAGACCGCCGAGGCACAGCGTTTCCTCGACCGTGTCGCGGGTCGTACCGGCGATATCGGTGACGATGGCGCGGTCGTAGCCGAGCAGCGCGTTGAGCAGGGTAGATTTTCCGGCATTGGGACGGCCAATGATGGCGCAGGGCAAGCCCTCGCGCAGGGCGCGGCCACGGGAATAGCTCTCGTGGAGGGCGTTCAGCCGGGTGCGCATGTCGGACAGGGTCTGGCCGATTTCGGTGAGCGGCAGGTCTTCGATCTCCTCATCGGGGTAGTCGATGACGGCGAGGAACTGGGCGCAGACCGCAACGAGACGCTGACGCATGTCGGCAAATTCGGTCGACATGTGCCCGCCGAGCTGGGAAACCGCGAGCGCGGCAGCCTGTTCGGAATGTGCAGTGACCAGATCGCCGACCGCTTCGGCGGCGAATAAGTCCAGCTTGCCATTTAAAAACGCACGGCGGGTGAACTCACCGGGTTCGGCCTGACGCGCACCGAGGTCAAAGAGCGCGGATAAGACGGCTTGCAGGACGGCGGACGAGCCGTGACAGTGGATTTCGGCCATAGGTTCCCCGGTGTAGGTCGCGGGTGCGGGGAAAAAGACGGCCATCGGCCGGTCGATGACCCGACCGTGCACGGTGAGCACGCCGTAGGTCAGCACGCGGGGTTGTAGATCGCGTGAGCCGACCGGGGTGAAGAGCGCACGCAGACAGGACTCGGCAGCATCGCCCGAGATGCGCACGATACCGATCGCACCGCCGGGGGCGGTGGACAGCGCAGCGATGGTTTGCGCCATAGATCGAACCTCCCTGAAAAATACTTGATATCATTTTATTTTACCATAACAGCGTTCCGAATGCAAAAAATACACACAAAAAGCCCGAAGAAAAACTGGAACTGCCGGGGAAAGCATGCTATAATGGGTGGCGTAAGAAAATTGACAGACTGTGGAGGAACGTGAAACCATGACGTTAAAGAAAGCATATCCGGTGCTGGCGATCGTGCTGGGCGCGACCGGCGGCGTGCTGCACGGATTGGATCTTGTGCAGGGCTATGACAGCGCCGATCTGCCGACGGGTGCACCGTGGCTGACGATGTTATACGTATTGAGTGCGATTGCGGTGGTTCTGTGCGTCGCAGCGGCATTCACCTACCGCAAGACGAGCGACCGATACAAGGCATTCGAATCCTACCTGACCGGCGGCGGCACGCGGCATAAGACGGTCGCGGTGCTGAGCGGTGAATTGTTCATCGTGTTCGGCCTTGCCGGTTTGTACTATACCATGACGCACATCATGGAAATGACCATGTTTGACCGCGTCACCCTGATTCCCTTGTATCTGCTGGCCATTGTGTCGTGCGTGGCTTTCATGCGACTGGGCGGCAGCGCAGTACGCGGTACGGTGACCGAGGACGACGCGAATATGATCTTTATTCCAATCGCTTGGGCAGCGCTTGACCTCGTGAATACCTTTAAGGAGAACGGCAACGTGCCGATGGAAGGCAAGTTTGTGTTTGAACTGCTGGCAGCCGGCGGCCTGCTGTGCGCACTGCACGCATACGCAAGATTTTTGTTTTCTACCCCTCGTCCGCGCCTGCTCGCCGGATTTGCCGGAATCGGTACGGTTTTCGGCCTGACCGGCGGTATCGGTTTGATTATTCAGTATGTTATGACCGATCTGAGCGACTTGCAGCGCGTCCCGCGTGCGGGTTGCTATGTGATCTGCGCCCTGTGGCTGGCATATCAGCTCAGCCGTATGGCGTTGTCGGATGAACCCGAAGGCCCGAAGCTCAAAAGAGGAAAGCCGGTCAACGAATAAGCACCGCACCCAACGCTGAAGCTTTCGCCAGCCTTTCTCGAAAGGCTGCGGAGTCTTGAGGCAGAGCCTCAAGCCGCGCTCCGCAGAGCGCGGAACTCCCTTTTTGATTTTCGCTGTGCGAAAATCAACCAAAACAAAAAAATAATCGCGCTCCGCAGAGCGCGAAATATCCCCGCGCGCCAAGCGCGCTCATGAAAACCGTTCCCAAAGGAACGGTTTTCCTTTTGTACTTTACCCAAACTGCGGACGAACAGATTGAGGGTGTGCAGAAGGGTTTAGGGAGAGGCGTCCGTTTCCAAAGAAACGGACGCCATGAGCGCACTTTGTGCGCGAAAGATTGCGCCGCCTGCGGGCGGCGCTTTTATTTTCTATTTTAGTTGATTCCGGTCTTTGACCGGAATCAAAGGGGGAATTTCGCGGCTTGCGAGCCGCGACTCAGGGCTCTGCCCTGAGAACCCGCAAGCCTTTCGAGAAAGGCTTGAGCGAAAGCTTTAATTATGGGTGCGGTGCTGGTCGTTTCGCTTTTCTTTTCCCCGATTTCTTGCTATACTATAAAAAAAACGCGAGTGCGGAGGACAACGCATGAAACAGGTAACGATTTACACCGACGGTGCGTGCTCGGGCAATCCGGGACCCGGCGGTTGGGGAGCAATTTTGCAATACGGCACGGCAAAAAAGGAGATTTCGGGCGGTGACCCGATGACGACCAATAATAAAATGGAGCTCATGGGCGTGATTTCCGCCCTCGAGCTGCTCAAAGAGCCGTGCAAGATCGATCTTTATTCCGATTCCAAGTACGTCATCGACGGCATCACCAAGGGCTGGGCGAAGGGCTGGAAGGCACGCGGCTGGAAGAAAGCGGATAAGACCCCGGCGAAGAATCCCGAGCTGTGGGACAGACTGCTGGGGCTGTTAGAGGTGCACGCGGTAACATTTCATTGGGTAAAGGGCCATGCGGACAATCCATATAATAACCGCTGCGACGAGCTTGCGGTAGCAGAATGGAAGAAGTACCGCGCATAATTTGACAAAAGAACTTGCGGAAGAACGTCCACCGGGAGAGAGACCGAGCAGTCTTTCACCGGTGGACTTTTCACAGAGTTGTCCAAAATTGCGGCTTTTGCGGGAGGATTTTCCGTTTAGATTGGGAGGGTGTCGCAATTGTTAAAAATTTATGCAAGTGAAATATAAAAATCCTGCAAAAATGTGAAAATAGCCATTGACGGCGGGGGCATTTGCGAGTATGATAATATCAGGAGTGAATTGGAACACCGGCGCGGAGCTTTTCGGCGCTGTGTGTTTACATCCCGCGGCCGCGGCGAGCGTCCGGCGGGCCCGGTAAGGAGGACCTGAATATGCATCGATTTTTGAAGAAGTTCACATGGACGCCTGAACTGGTCGAACTACTGGACGAGTGCAAGGGCGTGTACGTACCCACCAGCAAGCAGGAGCTGTACGAGTCGGTATTCGGTACCGGCCGTTCGGGTAAGTACGATGTTGTATATGACGTAGCAGGCCGCGGTGAGGTGTGTGAAGCGACCGTCGTACGCGCAAAGAACGGCGTAGTCGTCAACTACCCTGAGGATTACATGCGCCGTCGCGATCCCGACTGCATGCGCATCGGTGACGACAAGCCGACCGACAAGCCGCGCTTTAAGGATGTTTATGGTTATGACTTTGCAAAGTGCAAGGCAGATACCCTGGCATGGCTCAAGACCCAGGAACTGATCGTAATGCCCTTCAGTTCGGGCGGCAACGCATACGGTTACGGTTCTATGCTGATCTGCCCGCGCAACGCAGCATTCTTTGCGTACGCAATGGCAAACCTGCAGGGCTTTGTCTCTGCTGAGGAGTCCGAGGGCTTCAAGCCCCGCGCCATCGTTTACGTAGCGCCTCCGTTCCGTCATACCCACTTCAATGGCCGTCAGGTTGTCGTACACAACCGCCTGGACGACTGCCATGAAGTATTCTCTTATAATCTGTATCCCGGCCCGTCTGCAAAGAAGGGTGTATACTCTGTCCTGCTGGACATCGGCGAGCAGGAAAACTGGGTCACTGCACACGCATCGTGCGGCAGAATGGTTACCCAGTACGATAACGAGCTGGTCATCATGCACGAGGGTGCATCGGGCGGCGGTAAGAGCGAGATGCTGCAGGACATCGCACGCACCGAAGATGGTCGTGTCGTCCTGTCCACCAACACCGTGACCGGTGAGCAGACGCTGATGAACATGGGCCGCACCAGCCACATCGAGCCGGTGTGCGATGATATGGCAACCTGCTATCCGTCTCTCCAGAACGACAGCGGCAAGCTGGTACTGGTAGACGGTGAGGACGGCTGGTTCCTGCGCATGGACGGCGTCACCCACTACGGCTGCGACCCGGTATACGAGCGCATCTGCACCGAGCCGGACGAGCCGCTGGTATTCTTCAACATTCAGGGCGTGGTCGGCGCGACCAGCCTGATCTGGGAGCACACGCTGGACTCTGACGGCAAGCCCTGCCCGAACCCGCGTGCAATCGTTCCGCGTTCCAAGGTACCGCACATCGTCAACGAGCCGGTCGAGGTCGACATCCGCTCGTTTGGTACCCGTATGCCCCCCTCTACCCGTGAGGACCCGAACTACGGTATTATGGGTATGCTGCACTTCATCCCGCCCGCACTGGCATGGCTGTGGCGACTGGTCGCACCGCGCGGCTTTAAGAACCCGTCCATCGTTGGCGGCGGCGAGCTGAAGAGCGAGGGCGTAGGCTCTTACTGGCCGTTTGCGACCGGTCTGCGCGTCAAGCAGGCAAACCTCCTGCTCCAGCAGATTGTAAGCTGCCCGAACACCCGTTACGTTCTGATTCCGAACCAGCACATTGGCGTATACCATGTCGGCTTCTCTGCTGAATGGATCAGCCGTGAATGGCTGGCACGTCATAACGGCCATGTTAAGAAGGATAAGCTCGAGCCGGCACGCTGCCCGCTGCTCGGTTACGCACTGAAGGAAATGGTCATCGAGGGCCAGCCCATCCGTTCCAAGTACCTGCGCACTGAGACTCAGGACCGCATGGGTAAGGACGGCTACGATGCAGGCGCAAAGATTCTGACCGATTTCTTTGCGAAGGAGCTGGATAAGTTCTATACGGACGATCTTGACCCGCTGGGTCGTGAGATCATTGATTGCTTCCGCCGCGGCGGCACGATCGAGGACTATTGCAAGCTCACCCCGATGAAGCTGTAAGAGAAAATAGAAAGACCGAGGAAGAAATTCCTCGGTCTTTTTTTGTGAGAAAGGAAAGAAAATCCCGCCCGCAGGCGACAAACGGGTCCGGGCCTGAGGCCCGGCGCGATCCAGCCGCGCAGGCTGGCCGCGCTCCGCAGAGCGCGGAACTCTCTTTTGATTTTCCCGATCCCCCGCGAGGGAAAATCAACTAAAATGAAAAAATAATCGCGTCCCGCAGGACGCGAAATTTCTGGAAAGACCAACCATCCGGTTGGTCTTTCCTTTTTTGTTTGTTTTGATTGATTCCCGGGGCGGACACCGGGAATCAAAAAGGAGTTTCGCCCGTTGCGACGGGCGACTTGAGGCTCTGCCTCAAGACTCCGCGAGCCTTTTGAAAAAGGCTCGAGCGAAAACTTCAATTATGGGTGCGGTGCTAATTTTGACCATGAAAAAACCTCTCTGCACGGACAGAGAGGTTTCTCACTTTTGTTCAGATATCCTTCAGGAAATTAGCCCTGAGAGATAGCACCTACCGGGCAAGCACCAGCGCAGGTACCGCAGTCAACGCAAGCGTCAGCGTTGATTACGTACTGGCCGTCACCCTCGGAGATTGCGCCTACCGGGCACTCACCTGCGCAGGAACCGCAGCTGATGCAAGCGCCAGAAATTACGTATGCCATGGGAATAGCACCTCCAATTCAAATTACATACTTATTCTATCATAAGATTTCAAAAAGGCAAGTGTTTTGCTTAATGTTAGCTATATGCAACTTGAAAGGGGTCGGAAAAGTTCCAAAATCTGACGTTTCCCACTCCCCGGCGAGGGGTATACTAAGGTCAGAAAGGTCAGAAGGTCAGAAAAAGGTCAAGAAAATGAAAAAGTGAGAAAAAACGAGATTCAGCGAGAAAAAGAGAGATAATAGCGGATTCTGTAAAACAGATCGAACGCAAAGGTCAGAAAAGGTCAGAAATTTCGCTTGCAATTTTGGCGGGAAGGATTATAATAAGAATCACAAGGTCAGGAAAGGTCAGGAACCGAACCAAAGCCTTGAGAAAAAGAAACGAGGTCACGCTTATGAAAATGTCAGATACGATCGCAGCCTTTATTATGGACTGCTTATCCGATGGCGGCGGTGTCGCGGAATTACAGCGGCGCGGCTTGGCCGAGCGGTTTTCCTGCGTGCCCAGCCAGATCAACTACGTCATCGAGACCCGCTTCACCCCGGAAAACGGCTATCTGGTCGAATCGCGGCGAGGCGGCGGCGGATATATCCGCATCGTGCGCGTACAGGATGATAAACAGCGCATGCTGCTCGAGGCCGCGAGGGCGGCGGGCGGACAGCTGACGCAGAACGAGGCCGCAAGGCTCATCCGTTCGTTCCTGTCCATCGGCCTGCTGACCACCCGCGAGGGAAAATTGCTGATGGGAGCCTGTACCGACGGTGCGCTGTCCGAGATTCCGGTGGAGCACCGCGACCGCATCCGCGCAGCCGTGTTCCGGTGCGCGATCCTGGGCATCACCACTTAAAATAATGTTGTAAACAAAATCTTTTCGTGTATAGATCAAAGGAGTTGAGCCTTTATGCTGTGTCAGAACTGTGGTAAGAATGAAGCAACCATGTATTTCAGACAGACGGTCAACGGGCAGACCAAAGAGATGCATCTGTGCCCGGAATGTGCCGATCAGCTGGGCGTAAACAATCAGTTCGCCCAAAATTTCCATTCCAGTTTCGCAAAACCGTTCGGTTCGTGGTTTGACGACGATCCGTTTTTCACCCAGCCGTTCCAGTCGCTGTTCGGCGCACCGTTTTCGCAGACCGCACAGCTTGGCGGCGGCAGACGCTGCCCGACGTGCGGCATGACCGAATCGGAGCTGCAGCGGAGTGGCCGTGCAGGCTGCGCCGACTGCTATAAGACCTTCGAGGACATCTTAACGCCGTACATCCGCAAGCTGCAAGGCGCGACCGCACACGTCGGTCAGGCGCCCAAGGCACAAAACGATGCACAGCCTGTGGAAAACCCGACGGCCTCGCTCAAGCAGAAACTGACCGAAGCCATAGGGCAGGAAAATTATGAGGAGGCCGCGCGGCTGCGCGACGAAATTCGTCGATTGGAGGGTGAAAACCATGCGTAATTATGCCATTCACGGCGGCTTTACCGGACTTGCCGCTTCTACCCGCGTCCGTCTGGCGCGTAACGTCAAGGGTTACCCCTACCGCAATTTAACACCCGGCCAGCTGAGCGAGATTGCAAATAAGGTCTGGGACGCACTTTCTGCCGCACCGGCCGTCGCAAACGGCCTGCACATGACCGATGTCCGCGCAGGCAGTCAGGAAGCCATGCAGCTGATCGAGAAACACATGATTTCCCCGGAGTTTGCCAAGAAGGGCGGCAAGCTGATCGCCTCAGACAGCGGTGACATCGCCATTATGCTGGGCGAGGAAGATCACATCCGCTTGCAGGTCATGGGCACCGGCTTGTGCCCCAAGGAGTGCATGGAGACGGCAAAACGCATTGCCGATCTGATCGAAAACCGTGTCCCCTTTGATTACAGCGACCAGCTGGGCTACCTCACCGCTTGCCCGTCCAATCTGGGCACTGGCCTGCGCGTGTCGGTTATGCTCCACCTGCCTGTTTTGACCCAGTCGGGCGCAGCCGAACGACTGGTCGGCTGGGCGGCTCGTCAGGGCTTCACCGTGCGCGGTGCGTACGGCGAGGGCACCCGCGCCGCAGGCGGTTTCTATCAGATTTCCAACCAGATCACTCTGGGTCTCAGCGAGGACGCGATCGTCGATAAACTCATCACCGCCGCAACCGAGGTCATCGATCAGGAGAAAAAGGCACGCGAACAGCTCAGAAGCCAGAACGAAGACGCATTGTTTGACCGTATCGCTCGCTCGGCTGGCGTCCTGCGCCACGCAAGATTGCTGCCCAGTCAGGAAGCTGTTACCTGTATTTCCGATGTGCTCATCGGCTTGCAGATGGGTTATCTGACCGGTGTTTCCCCGGAAGAACTCATCGAGACAGAACAGATGACTCAACCGGCTTTGATCGCCGGCGCTCCGCATGAACGCGACCGCGTCCGCGCACAGAAATTGCGTGAAGTCACTGAGAACTTGAGAATTCAGGGCTAACGACATCCCGCCCGCAGGCGAATTAAAGCTTTCGCCAGCCTTTCTCGAAAGGCTGCGGGTTCTCAGGGCAGAGCCCTGAGACGCGCTCCGGCCCGTAGGTCACTATCCTTATTTCCGCGCTGTGCGCGGATAAAATGAGTGCTAGAGCGCGGAACTCCCCTCTTGAAACCCGGTGTCCGACCCGGGTTTCAACCCAAAAATAACAAAAAAAGCGCGACCCGCGGGTCGCGCTTCTCATGAAAATTTTTGTTGATTCCGGCTGAGGCCGGAATCAAGAAGAGATTTCGCCATCTGCGGATGGCGACCAGGTTCCACCTGGACGGGCCAGGCTGCGCGCCTGGACTGCGCCGGGCCGCAGGCCCGGACCCATTTTGAAATTTCATCCTAAATTTACGTTTTCTCTCCCGAAAGGAGTGTATCTATATGCTTTACAACAACCGCTTCACCGACCGTGCATCTTCGGCGCTCCAGCTTGCGCAGGAAGCCGCTGGACGCATGGGTCATAACTACGTCGGTTCCGAGCATCTGCTCGACGGCCTTGTACTGGAAGGCGGCGGCATGGCTGCCAAAGTGCTGACCGAGGCCGGTGTGACCGCTCAGAAAATCGAACAGCAGATTGAGAAGCTGGTCGGCTTCGGCGCACCCGACCCGTCTGCACCGCAGGGTCTGACCCCGCGCACCAAGCGCATCGTCGAACTGGCAGTCGCAGCCGCATCCCAGCTTGGTCATAGCTACGTCGGCACCGAGCACCTTCTGTACGGCCTGCTGTACGAGGGTCAGAATGTCGCAATCACCATCCTGAACGCCCTCGGCGTGGATTCCCGCAGCCTGATGCAGACGCTGTCGCAGCACATGGGCGAGCACCAGCCGACCGGCGGCGCAGCCGGTCAGAGCGCATCCGAACCGGAAGCTGCCGGCGGCGCTGGCAAGGCGCTGGCACAGTACGGCAAGGATCTGACCAAGGCTGCCCGTGACGGTCAGCTCGACCCGGTCATCGGCCGTAAGAACGAGATCGACCGCGTCATCCAGATTCTGTCCCGCCGTACCAAGAATAACCCGGCACTGGTTGGCGACCCGGGTGTCGGCAAGACCGCAGTTGCCGAGGGTCTGGCGCAGAAGATCGCGTCGGGAGACGTACCGGATAACCTGAAGGACAAAAAGCTGATCGCACTTGACCTGACCGGCATGATCGCAGGCGCAAAGTACCGCGGCGAGTTCGAGGAGCGCATCAAGAGCGTTCTGGAGGAGCTGCAAAAGGATAAAAACGTCATCCTCTTCATCGATGAGCTGCACATGATCGTCGGCGCAGGTGCCGCAGAGGGCGCAGTCGACGCTGCAAATATCTTAAAGCCCGCACTCGCTCGCGGTGACATCCAGATCATCGGCGCAACCACGCTCGATGAGTACCGCAAGCACATCGAGAAGGATGCAGCACTCGAGCGTCGTTTCCAGCCGGTCACGGTCAACGAGCCGTCGCCCGAGGAGGCTGTGCAGATTCTGACCGGTCTGCGCGACCGCTACGAGGCACACCACGGCATTAAGATTTCCGACGAGGCCATCGAGGCAGCCGTTAAGCTGTCTGTCCGCTATGTTTCGGGTCGTCAGCTGCCGGATAAGGCAATCGACCTGATCGATGAGGCATGCTCGCGTGTTCGCATGCAGGCCATGACTCCTCCGCCCGACCTCAAGACCCTCGAGGACGAAATTTCCGCCCTGTCTGCCAAGAAGGACGAGGCCGTCCGTGCGCAGGATTATGAGCAGGCTGCTAAGCTGCGCGACGAGCAGACAGCAAAGCAGGCCGAGGCTGACAAGCAGCGCAAGGCATGGGAGGACACCAAGGCAACCGCACGTGATACGGTATCGGCTGACGATATTGCCGAGGTCATCGCAGGCTGGACGGGTATTCCGGCAGCTCGCCTGACCGAGGACGAAGGCCAGCGCCTGTTACAGCTCGAGGATACCCTGCATGCACGTGTGATCGGCCAGGACGAGGCTGTGAACGCCGTTGCCCGCGCCATCCGCCGTGGCCGTGTCGGCCTGCGCGACCCCAAGCGCCCGATTGGTTCGTTTATCTTCCTCGGCCCCACCGGTGTCGGCAAGACCGAGCTGTGCAAGACCTTGGCAGAAGCCCTGTTCGGTGACGAAAACGCAATGCTGCGCTTCGATATGTCCGAGTATATGGAGAAACACAGCGTTGCCCGCATGATCGGTTCGCCTCCGGGATACGTCGGCTATGACGAGGGCGGCCAGCTGACCGAGAAGGTCAGAAGAAAGCCGTACTCGGTTGTCCTGTTCGACGAGATCGAGAAGGCACACCCCGATGTCTTTAACATCCTGCTCCAGATTCTGGAAGATGGCCAGCTGACCGACGGCCAGGGTCGTAAGGTGGACTTCAAGAACACTGTGCTCATCATGACCTCCAACATCGGCGCACAGAAGATCACCGGCAAGGGCCGTAAAACCCTGGGCTTCGGCGGCGACGAGCAGCCCACCGGCGAGCAGAGCTTCGAGGACATCAAGAAGGAAGTTCTGTCCGACCTTAAGGAGGCATTCCGCCCCGAACTCATCAACCGTATCGACGAGATCATCGTCTTTAACCGCCTGACCGAGGAGGAAATCGGTAAGATCGCAGACGGCATGCTGCGTCAGGTTGCATCCCGCATGGACGAGATGGAGCTGACGATGGATTGGACTCCGGCAGCGCGTGCACATCTGGTCAAGGCTGGTTTCGACCCGATCTACGGCGCTCGTCCGCTCAGACGTGCCATCCAGTCCGAGGTCGAGGACCTCGTCGCTGAGGACTTCCTGCGCGGCAATGTCCAGCGCGGTCAGCACGTTACTTTGGACGAGGAGGACGGTAAACTGGTTCTCAAACCCACTCAGACCGTTGAGGAAAATAAGGACTAATCTCCGCACCCCTTACTGAAAGTTTCGCCAGCCTTTTCAAAGGCTGCGGGTTCTCAGGGCAGAGCCCTGAGTCGGACTCCGCAGAGTCCGAAACTCCCCTCTTGAAACCCGGTGTCCGACCCGGGTTTCAATGAAACTCTCGTTTTCAATCGCTCGCCGCAGCGAGCGAAACTCCCCTCTTGATTCCGGCCTTTTGACCGGAATCAATCAAAAATAATGAAAAAGCGCGACCCGCAGGTCGCGCAACTCTTCTCCGTTCATGGCTTGGCCGAGCAAGTCGGCCACAGCCTTACGGGAAAACGCCCCACAGGGGCCTTTTCTCAATCCGTAAGGCTCATAGACCCGATCATTAGATCGGGTCTTTTTTTATTCTTTTCATGCAGCCTGTCACGCACCACATCCAGCCGACACCTGCACCGGCTTTCTCACTGCTTTAGCTACTCTCAGCACCAGATAAACGCCGAAAATCACCGTGTACAGCACAATATCCATCCACTTCTTTTCAAATTTCGGGATAAACAGTACCATAACATGCACGTAGATGAGGCCAAAGAACAGATACGCCAAACGCTGGAGCTTCTTCCAGTCTCCCCCACGCATCTTGCCGCGGATGGCCTTGAACGAGGTCACCATCAGCGGGAGCATCACCGCAATCATCACAATCGAAATGATGGCTGCCGCCATGGTCTGGGGCTTCATCTCGGCAGGATTGGTAAAGAGCATCACAAAGTGCTTTTTGCCGTAAATGATGTTGTGACCGAGGGTCAGGATGCACGCGATGATGGACAGCTGACCGCGTACACCCATGAGCTTGCGCACAGCGGGACGCTTTGCGTCCAGCGCACCCACATACATGATGACCATAAACATGGCGGTGGACAGTGCGCCGCGCTTAAAGGGGTTTACGATGTGGTCGGTGAGCCATTCGGGCGCGATATCGCGCCAGCCGAGCTGGTAATACAGGACTTCAGCGACGACGATGAGCACCGCGAGGGCGTAAAACGCGCCGGCGTGTTTGCGGATTGCGCCATGACAGCCGAGGGCGAAAATGAGCGTGAGTACGAGAGATACCAGGATATAGGGGTACATACCATTCCTCCTTCTTTGTGTGAGAGATCGATTAGTTAGTCATAGCTAACTGTCTGAGAGTATATAACAGAAATTTCGATAAGTCAACTATTTTGTCGTGTAAAGTCTTAAATAAATCTTAAAATAATCTTAAACTGTCCTTAATTGGAGTTATTAAGAGAAAATGGTATGATGGAAACAGAGGGAGACGGACGTTTTTGCAGCGAAGCGGGAAAAAAGAAAACCGTTCCCGGCGGGAACGGTTTTTATGAGCGCGCTTTGCGCGCAAAGGGTCTTGCTCGCTGAGGCGAGCGTTCTTTAGTTATTTTTTAATTGAAACCCGGGCCGAACACCGGGTTTCAAGAGGGGATTTCGCCCGTTGCGACGGGCGACTCAGGGCTCTGCCCTGAGAACCCGCAGCCTTTGAAAAGGCTGGCGAAACTTTCAGTGATGGGTGCGGTGGTTATCGTTACTTTCGACCGAGCAATTTCCGCGCGAAGCCTTTGAGTTTCTCCATGCCGCTTGTCTTGGTATAATCTGCGACGACGGCGGCGAGGGGTTCATTTTCCAGTCGCTTCATAGCCTCGTTTCTCTGCGGGTGATCGTGCGCCGAGGTGGTGACAGCGGGGTTATACTGTGTTGCCTGGGCAAAAGTGACGGCTTTACTCTCCACCCGATCCGCGATAGCCGCGAGGGCTTTTTTGCCCTGTTCGGTCTGCACGAGCACGAGCGAAGTACCCTTATCATCGTCCATATCGGGCAGGAATTTTTCGATGCCCCAGAAGTCGCCCAGGGTGAGGTCGGCGTAGCCGCCGGTTTTAGCTGGGCAATCGGTGCACGAGGGACGGTTATAGAGGTCACGCAGGAAGCCCTTCATATACGGGTCGTCCATGACCGGGCGCAGAATCTCCTTGCCATCGACGAAGTAGTTGGTTGCGTATCGCTTCCAGCTCTGGCGTTTGTCGCGCAGGCGCACGTCGGTGACCGTGCCCAGTTCATGCAGGTTCTTTTCCCAGATTTTAGGAGACGGCACGCCGTGGCAGACGATGGCGACCGTGAGTACCTTGTCGGCGTCGCCGCCGAGGTAAGCACGCAGACCGGCGGTCTGGCAGGGCGTACCCGAGAACAGAACCGGGGTGTTGTTGTCTACGAGGTCACGAATCTGGCGGAACACGTCGCCGAGGTCGGACTGCACATATTTTGCGCCGCGCATGGGCTCCACGCCGGTTTCGTCCCAGGCGATGACGTGCTGGACGCGGAAATCGTCGCCGAATACCGCGCCGCACACCGCGCCGCCATGGTTCAGAACATCGGTGGACAGCAGCGAGAACACGCCGCCCGACGAGGAGAACCGGCGCAGGATGTCGTCCTTTGCGCGTACGGCCATAGCCTGCGGCTGGGGCGGATTGGGCTTGCGGTTCAGGCACGGGCAGACGGCTTCGCAGGCGTCGCAGCCGATGCACAGGTCAGGATTGACGACCGGATAGGAAAAACCCTCGTCATCTGTCTGCATGGTGATGCAGTTTTGCGGGCAGACCGACACGCAGGCGGTGCAGCCGCAGCATTTGGTTTTATCGGTAATCTGAATCATAATAGCGTTCACCTTTTCTGTTAACTCTCGAAATAGAGCGGATAAGGGTATTATACCACAGATTCGTGAAAAGTCGAACGGCTGGCATGCAGAAGGCAGAGAAATGACCGGAGTCAGGAGATATCTGCCAAAATGGATAAAAAACGTCTTAAAATTTTGTTGATATTTTTTTACAATTCAGGTAACAAAATGGAATCAAGGATCGTCTAATAAGTAGTGAGAAAAAATGCAGGCGGAGGGGGAAAGAATCATGCCGATACCGATGAAAAGAAAGACAGGGTATGCGTTTGCGTACGGATCGCTCGCGATTGCAGGAATCTTCATGCTGCTATATCTGCGGTCGGGCTGGATTCTGCACCCGCTGCCCGTGGTTTTATACGGCGGACTGGGTCTGACGCTGGTAGCGTCGGTGGTCGGAGCCATTATCTTGGCAGCCGACGGCGTGCGATTGCTGCTGCGCCGACCGGTGGGACGATGGTATAAGATCGTGCTGGATTTTGTGCCGCTTTTGCTGTGGCTGATATTTTGGATGCTTTGACGGCGAGAAAGCCGAAGGGGTGAAGGACGGATGGAGAGACAGAGAACCCCGATCCTGTGCGCCGTAGGTGCAGGATTGTTGTTTGCAGCGCTGATTACGGATGGATTTATCTTTGTGCGCCGACCGGAGACCGGAGCGGTGCTGTTTGTGGGCGAATTGCTGGTGGTACGCCTTGTGTGCATGGGACTGACAGCCGCCGGACTTGCGGCCTGCCGCGCACGCACGCGCACCCAGACCGGACGCATCTATCTGCTTGGACTGACGGTAGCGGTTGTCCTGTCGGTGGTGCAGCTGAGCATGCTCACGGTGGACGGACCGTCGATCGACCTGTCCCAGTTCACACCGGGCTTTGTGCTCATGCTGCTGGGCACGGCGGTCATCTGCCGCCGCACCGCATTGCACGCGGCACTCGACTGCGCAGCTTTGGGACTGAGTGCCTTGATCTGGCTGTCACCGGAATGGCTGTTCGGCTGGGGCGTGAGCGCATGCTTTTTCGACGTGCTGTGCATCACCACCACCCTGTTTTTGCTGCCTGCTACGGACGCAGCTTATCGCGCCCTCACCCGCTCGACGCGCCGGGAACTGTAAAAGAAAGCTCGCACCCAAATTGAAGCTTTCGCTCAAGCCTTTCTCGAAAGGCTTGCGGGTCCTCAGGGCAGAGCCCTGAGTCGCCCGTCGCAACGGGCGAAATCCCCTTTTGAAACCCGGTGTCGACCCGGGTTTCAACAAAAAAATAAAAAAAGCGCTCGCCGCAGCGAGCAAGACTCTCTGCGCGCCTGGCGCGCTCATAGAATCCGTTCCCACCGGAACGGATTCCCACCTCCCTACCCTTCCATTTCTGCATATCAAAAGACCGCTCTTTCGAGCGGTCTTTTTTTATACCCATTTTGCAATTTTACCCGGTCGTAAACGAGTCGACCAGCCAGTCGCCCGACGCATTCTGGGTCAGCCAGACATAGAACGAGGTCTCGGTGTCGGGGTAGAGTGCCGAAGTCGGCGCGGTTTCCATCTGGACAGCGACCAGAAAACCCTCTTTATCCTCGATGGTCTGCTTCTGGATATTTTCGGCCTTGGCCCAGACCATGCCGAAGACATCGCCGTCGTGGAAATACGTGTCTACACAGTCCTCGGTGCAGTAATCCTGCATGGACTGGTAGTTTGCGGTCTCGAACGCGGCAAAGAAGGCCTGTACCGTGTCCTCGGGAGAGGTTTCCGCTTGCCCACCCGATTGACAGGCGGCGAGCAGCACACACAGCAAGGTCAGACAGAGAATGGCGATTTTTTTCATAGCCGACACACTCCTTTAAATTCCAGTTTTTCTTACCGCATTATCCTGGAAGCGGAAGAACTTGGGATGGTGGCGCGATTGCGTGTACTCAAACATCACACCGTCCCCATTGTAAGTCTGACTGCTGACCACAGCCAGACAGTTGCAGTCATCCATGTCGAGGTATTGCAGGTCAAGTCCGTCCGCCTTTTCAACCGTCACCACACGCTTGCTGTTGATAATGGCGACGTGCAAGTCCTGCTCGAGATAGCGATAGATCGAGCCCGACGCGATCTCAGCGGTCAGCCCGACCGCGACATCCTGCCGAAAATAGCTGTGGTTTAGAATCAGCGGCCGATCGTTTAGATAGTGCAGACGGCGCAGATAATAGAGCGGCGTGCCGACCGGAAAACCGGTGCGCCGCGCCAGCGACTCGTCGGCCTCGAGGGGCATAAAGCACAGGATGGTGCTGGTGCCGCGCCAGTGGTTGCGGGCAGCGGACTCGGCGAAGGATTCGATGCCGCCGAGGGTAAAGGTAGCCTGACCGGAGGGCTGGAAGATGCAGCGCACGCCCTTGCCCTGCATGGTCTGGACGTAGCCGGCGCGGACCAGCTCGGCGACTGCACGGCGGAGCGTGCCGCGGGAGCAGTCAAACTCAACGATGAGCTTGTTTTCCGAGGGCAGCAGCTCCTGCGGGGGGTAAAAACCGGACTCAATCCTGCTTTTCAGTTCGCGATAAATTTGTTCGTAGATAGCCTTTGGCATGGACGACCCTCACTCTCATCGGACGCGGAAAGCCGTCCGGATGTGAATTCTAAACCCTATTATATCGCACAAAGGAGCGCTTGCCAATCCTGGAATTGTGCGCAAACCGACTGGTCAGAGTGCCTAAAAAAGAATTTGATTTTTTGGTCAAAAATCGCCTTGCAATCGGGATGAAAAAGGGGTATCTTATGTACAAGCAAAATAACTTGTTTAAACAAGTTGAGTACAAGGAAACAAATGAAAGAGGAGGAACCCCATTTATGGCAAAATACCAGCAGGCAGTCCAAACGCTGCTGGATGAAATTGGCGGCAAGGCCAACATCCAGGCAGTTTCCCACTGTATGACGCGCATGCGTTTCGTGCTCGTGGACCCGAAAAAGGCCAACGAAAAGGCCATCGAAGCCATCCCGTGCGTCAAGGGTACGTTCACCCAGGCCGGACAGTATCAGGTCATCATCGGAAACGACGTTGCGACCTTCTATCAGGAATTTACCAAGTACGCGGGCATCGAGGGCGTGAGTAAGGACGCGGTCAAGAGCGCGGCCAAGACCAACCAGAACCCGGTACAGCGCGTCGTGGGCGCACTGGGCGAAATCTTTGCCCCCATCATCCCGGCACTGATCTGCGGCGGTCTGATTTTGGGTTTCCGCAACCTCATCGGTGAGGTCAATTTGCTGGGCGGCGGCACGCAGTCGCTGACCGATGTATCCCAGTTCTGGGCGGGACTGTATAACTTCCTGTGGCTGATCGGTGAGGCCATCTTCCACTTTCTGCCGGTTGGTATCACCTGGTCGATCACCAAGAAGATGGGCACGACCCAGATTCTCGGTATCGTACTCGGCCTGACGCTCATCTCTCCCCAGCTCTTAAACGGCTTCTCGGTCGCAACCACCGCAGCCGAAGACATTCCGGTCTGGGATTTCGGCTTTGCACAGGTACAGATGATCGGCTATCAGGGTCAGGTCATCGCGGCCATTTTGGCAGGCTTCGTCCTAGTTTATCTTGAGAAATTCTTCCAGAAGATTTGCCCGGAAGTCATCCGCATGGTTGTCGTTCCCTTCTGCGCACTTGTTCCCGCTGTACTCATCGCACACACCGTAGTCGGCCCGATTGGCTGGAAAATCGGTGATTTTATCGCAAATATCGTCAACATGGGTCTTGCATCCAATGTCAAGCTGCTCTTTGCCGCACTGTTCGGCCTGCTGTACGCGCCGATCGTTATGACCGGTCTGCACCACATGACCAATGCCATCGACTCCCAGCTGGTCAACACCTACGGCGGCACCAACCTCTGGCCGATGATCGCGCTGTCCAATATTGCGCAGGGCTCGGCTGTTCTGGGCATGATCGTCCTGCAAAAGCGCAACGAGCGCGCCCAGCAGATCAACATTCCGGCATGTATCTCCTGCTACCTCGGCGTTACCGAACCTGCACTGTTCGGTGTTAATATGAAATATGTATTCCCGCTGGTGTGCGGCATGATTGGCTCGGCCTGCGCGGCCATGATCTCGATCGGCACGGGCGTGACCGCAATTTCCATCGGTGTCGGCGGCCTGCCGGGCATCCTGTCTATCTTCCCCGAGTATTGGGTCAACTTCCTGCTCGCGATGCTGACCGCGATCGTCGTTCCCTTTGTCCTGACCATCGTGGTCGGCAGCCGCAAGCTTGGCCGTGAGGAGCGCGGCCTTGTGACCGCAGGCGCACCGGCAGCCGCAGAGAGCGTACCCGAAACCACTTCTCAGACCCCTGCACCGGCCACCACCCAGCAGGCAGACAACGTCCTGACCGCCATTGCAGATGGCCGCGTCATTCCGCTGTCCGACGTACCCGACGAAGTATTTTCTCAGGGCGTTATGGGCGACGGCGTGGCCTTCGAGCCGACCGGCGATACCATTTACGCACCGGCAGACGCTGAAATCACGGTCGTCATGGCCGATACCAAGCACGCATGCGGCCTGCGCATGAACGACGGCACCGAACTGCTCATCCACGTTGGCGTAGATACGGTGGACATGGGCGGCGACGGCTTCACCCTGCACGTATCCGAGGGTGATAAGGTGCGCCGCGGCGATGCACTCATTACCTTTGACGCAAACAAGATCGCAGCCGCAGGCCACCCGACGACCACCATGCTGATCGTCACCGACCCGGGCGCACACAGCCTGACCACTCATACCGGCCGTGAGGTCAAGCACGGCGAGACCCCGGTCGCTGAACTGGGCTGACACCTGTTTTTTAGGAGGCAAAATTTCCATGTACGATTTCCGCAAAAGCGTTGTCTATCAGATTTATCCCAAGTCGTTCTGTGACACGAACGGCGACGGACTGGGCGATCTGCGCGGCGTGACCGCCAAGCTGGATTACCTCAAAACGCTGGGCGTCGACTATATCTGGATGACCCCGTTTTTCGTCTCGCCCCAGCGCGATAACGGCTACGACGTGGCCGATTACCGCAATATCGACCCCAGATTCGGCACGATGGAGGACTTTGAGACGCTGTGCCGCGAGGCCAAGGCGCGCGATATCCGCGTGATGCTGGACATGGTGTTTAACCACACCTCGACCGAACACGAGTGGTTCCGCAAGGCACTCGCAGGCGACCCCAAGTACGAAAATTACTACATCTGGAAGGACGGCGACCCGGACACCCCGCCCAATAACTGGCAGAGCAAGTTCGGCGGCAGCGCGTGGGCGTACGTCCCGGAGAAGGGCAAGTGGTATTTGCACCTGTTCGACCCCACCCAGGCCGACCTCAACTGGGAAAACCCGGACGTGCGGCATGAGGTGCAGGAAGTCATCCGTTTCTGGATGAGCAAGGGAGTCAAGGGCTTCCGCTTTGACGTGGTCAACCTCATCAGCAAGGGCTCGTATGAGAGCGACGATCAGGGCGATGGCCGCAGATTCTATACCGACGGCCCGCGCGTGCATGAGTACCTGCACGAACTCAACCAGGCCACCTTCGGCACCGATGCCGAGATCGTGACCGTGGGCGAGATGTCGAGCACGAGCATGGAAAATTGCTACCGCTACGCGGGCGCGGACACCGGCGAGCTGTCCATGACCTTCTCCTTCCATCACCTCAAGGTAGACTTTGTGGGCAATGAGAAGTGGGTACTCGTCCCCTTCGACTTCCAGAAACTCAAGGACATCCTGTTCTCGTGGCAGACCGGCATGACCGAACACAACGCATGGAACGCTGTTTTCTGGTGCAACCACGACCAGCCCCGCGTCGTGTCACGATTTGGCGACGAGGGCGAATACTGGAAGCAGTCGGCCAAGATGCTGGGCACGGTCATCCATTGCCTGCGCGGCACACCGTACGTCTATCAGGGCGAGGAACTGGGCATGACCAACGCCGGCTTTACCTCGCTCGACCAGTACCGCGACGTCGAGAGCATCAACCATTACCACATCCTGCGCGCACGCGGCCTGCATGAGGACAGCGTTTACGATATCCTGCGCGTGCATTCCCGCGATAACAGCCGTACCCCGATGCAGTGGGACGACAGCGCACAGGGCGGCTTCACGAGCGGTACGCCGTGGCTGTCGGTCAACCCCAATACCAAGACCATCAACGCCGAAAGCCAGATCGACGACCCGGACTCGATTTTCAACCACTACCGCAAACTCATCGCCCTGCGTAAGCAGTACGACGTGATTTCTGCCGGTGATTTTGCACCTCTCGACCAGAAAAACCCCAGCGTACTCGCCTATACCCGTACTTTGGGCGACGAGCAGATCGTGGTCGTCAATAACTTCTACCGCACCGAGACCGACTGGACGTGCCCCATCGACCTGACCGGCTTTACCTGCCTGCTGAGTAACTACCCCGACACCGAAGTGCAGCCCAAACTCCACCTGCGCCCCTACGAGTCGGTCATCCTGTACCGCGGCTGATCTTCAGCTTGCAGCGACGAAAAAATTTCCTGCGCCTGTGGCGCGTATAAAATTTCGTAAAAAGTCGCGACATGCGCGTGACTTTTTACACAGAAAAATGCCCGAATCCGCTCATTTATGCGCGGTTTCGGGTATTCTGCGTCCAGAGCGCTTTGCGCGGCGGACGTCTGCTCGTCGAAAAACCAGAGTTTTTCGACGACCTGAGTCATGCACAGCCTGTGCATGACTTTTTTCTTTCCCAAGTAGGGAAAAATTATCCCCACCCTGTGGATAAACAAGGGCAAAAGAAGAGAAAATTGGAGAAAATGACGATTTTTTGCTGCGTGACAGGAAATTACCACAATATTACAAAACAAAATGCATAATACTCCGTCATTTTACCTATCTATTTGCAGGAAAAACCGTCAATAAATTGCTTTTGGCTTGAAAACTGTGCAAAATGCACAAAGAACAAACAGTAAAAAGGTGGAAGTTGCCAGAACCTATTTCTTTTCATATATGTTATAATAAACGTGCTGGTGAGAACCGGAAATTTGGACGAAATGACGAATCAACTCAGGATTCATCGAACACGGACGAAACGGAGGCAAACGGAATATGAAAAAATATGTGTATCTGTTCTCTGAGGGTAACGGCTCCATGCGTGAACTGCTGGGCGGCAAGGGCGCAAACCTGGCCGAAATGACCGGTCTGGGCATGCCTGTGCCGCAGGGCTTTACCATCACCACCGAGGCCTGCACCCGTTACTATGAGGATGGCCGCCAGATCTATCCCGATATTCAGGAACAGATCATGGAATACCTCGATAAGCTCGAGAAGATGACCGGCAAGCACCTGGGCAATCCCGATTCCCCGCTGCTCGTATCGGTTCGCTCGGGCGCACGCGCATCCATGCCCGGTATGATGGATACCATCCTGAACCTCGGCATGAACGACGTCATCTGCGACGCCGTTGCAAAGCTGACCGGCAACCCGCGCTTTGCACGCGATTCGTACCGCCGTTTCATCCAGATGTTCTCGGATGTCGTTATGGAGCTGCCGAAGAGCACCTTTGAGCAGTTCATCGATCAGGTCAAGGAAAAACGCGGCGTCACCCACGACAACGAGCTGGACGAGAACGACATGCTCGAACTGATCAACCTGTTCAAGGACCACTACGAAAAGAACATCGGCGAGCCCTTCCCGCAGGACCCCAAGAAGCAGCTGATGGAAGCTGTCCGCGCAGTATTCCGCTCCTGGGACAACCCGCGTGCAAATACTTACCGCCGCATGAACGATATCCCCTACTCCTGGGGTACCGCAGTTAACGTACAGTCGATGGTCTTCGGCAACATGGGCGAGACCTCGGGTACCGGCGTTGCATTTACCCGTAACCCGGCAACCGGCGAGAAGAAGCTGTACGGCGAATTCCTGATGAACGCACAGGGCGAGGACGTTG
Source organism: Butyricicoccus pullicaecorum (assembly GCF_002160355.1). Classification (NCBI taxonomy): domain Bacteria; kingdom Bacillati; phylum Bacillota; class Clostridia; order Eubacteriales; family Butyricicoccaceae; genus Butyricicoccus; species Butyricicoccus pullicaecorum. Next base: position 85,462 of record NZ_NFKK01000004.1, on the reverse strand, counting down.
TTGCAGGTATCCGTACCCCGCAGCCGATCTCCGCACTGCAGGACACCATGCCCGAAGTTTATCAGCAGTTTGTAGACATTTCCCAGCGCCTCGAGCAGCACTATAAGGACATGCAGGACATGGAGTTCACCATCGAGAATGGCAAGCTCTACATGCTCCAGACCCGTAACGGCAAGCGTACCGCACAGGCAGCGCTGAAGGTAGCCGTTGATCTGGTCGACGAGGGCATCTGCACCAAGGAGCAGGCGATTCTGAAGGTAGAACCGCACCAGCTCGACGCACTGCTGCACCCGACCTTCAATCCCGCAGCCCTCAAGGCAGCAACCCCGATCGCAACCGGCCTGCCCGCATCGCCCGGCGCAGCTTGCGGTGCCGTTTACTTCACCGCAGAGGAAGCCGTTGCAGCACATAAGACCGGTGCCAAGGTTGTCCTGGTTCGTCAGGAGACTTCGCCGGAGGATATCGACGGCATGGTATCGGCAGAGGGCGTTATGACCGCACGCGGCGGCATGACCTCGCACGCAGCCGTTGTCGCACGCGGCATGGGTACTTGCTGCGTTGCAGGCGTATCGGGCGTCAAGGTATCCGAGGAAAACAAGACCATTACCTTTGCAAACGGCACGGTTATGCACGAGGGCGACTTTATCTCGCTCGACGGCTCGACCGGCAACGTATATGTCGGCAAGATCGAGACCCAGGAAGCAGAGCTGACCGGTGATTTCGGCCGCTTCATGGGCTGGGCAGACGAGCTGCGCGTGCTCAAGGTACGCACCAACGGCGATACCCCGCGTGATGCAACGCAGGCACGTAAGTTCGGCGCAGAAGGCATCGGTCTGTGCCGCACTGAGCACATGTTCTTCGAGGAGAGCCGCATCAAGGCTGTCCGCGAAATGATTATCGCACCGGACGAGGCTCAGCGCCGTAAGGCTCTGGCTAAGATCCTGCCCATGCAGCGCGGCGACTTTGAAGCCATCTATCGCGCAATGGGCGGCCTGCCGGTAACCATCCGCCTGCTCGATCCCCCGCTCCACGAGTTCCTCCCGACCGATCCCGAGGATATCGCAGAGCTGGCTTCTGAAATGAACATCGAGGTCGATAAGCTGACGGGTATCATCGAAGGCCTGCACGAGTTTAACCCCATGCTGGGTACTCGCGGCTGCCGTCTGGACGTTCTGTATCCTGAAATCGCAGAGATGCAGACCGAGGCAATCATCTCGGCAGCAATCAACGTCTGGAAGGAAGACGGCCTGCGCATCACCCCCGAAATCATGGTTCCGCTGGTTGTCGACGTCAAGGAGCTGCGCTTTGTAAAGCGTAAGATCAAGGCAGTCGCAGATCAGCTGATCGAGAACGCTGGCATCCCGATGAAGTACATGGTTGGTACCATGGTCGAGACCCCGCGTGCAGCAATCACCGCTGGTCAGATCGCACAGGAGGCAGAGTTCTTCTCCTTCGGTACCAACGACCTGACTCAGATGACCTACGGCTTCTCCCGTGACGACGTGGGCAAGATCCTCGATCGCTACTTCGAAGAGAAGATCCTGGAGTCCGACCCGTTCGCTCGCCTGGATCAGGAAGGCGTCGGCCAGCTGGTTAAGATGGCAGTCGAGAACGGCCGTAAGACCCGCCCGGAGATCAAGCTTGGTATCTGCGGCGAGCACGGCGGCGACCTGTCCTCGGTTGAGTTCTGCCATAGAATCGGTCTGACCTACGTATCCTGCTCGCCGTACCGCGTGCCGATCGCACGTCTGGCAGCAGCACAGGCAGCTGTAAAGTATCCCAAGGACTAAGCCTCAGGGACAAAACTGAATGAGCCCGGATCGAATTGCGGAAACCGGCGAAATCTCCTATCTTAATTTAGCCCTCCGTGAATCGTCCAAATATCCCAAGAAGAGCACCGCTTGTCAAAGAGCGGTGCTTTTCGCATGTAAAAGAGGAAATCCCGCCCGAAGGCGAAATTGAAGCTTTCGCCAGCCTTTCTCGAAAGGCTGCGGGTTCTCAGGGCAGCGCCCTGAGCCGCGCTCCGCAGAGCGCGGAATCCCCTTTTGATTTTCCCGTCTCCCGCAAGGGAAAATCAACTAAAATTTGATTTTCAGCGCTCGCCGCAGCGAGCAAGACTCTTTTGCGCGCAAAGCGCGCTCATGAAAAACGCCTGAAGCGTTTTTCCCATGGCGGCTGGTGCCGCACCCCGTTCTCCGTTCATGGCTTGGCCGAGCAAGTCGGCCACAGCCTTGTGGGAAAACGCCCCACAGGGGCATTTTCTGATTCCACAAGGTTCCCCTTAGAAGGAGAACGAAAGGTTCCTTTAAAAAAGGAACCGAAAACCAAAGGATGGACAACCTACGGTTTTCCTCCATCGCTAAACGATATGCCACTGGCATATCGTTTACGGTACGCTCGAAAATCGCGTACCGCCGCTCACCTCGAGCACGCACGCCTGCGGCGTATTTTAAGGCGTGCTCTCGTCCCTTTGGGAACCCGTTTTCCTGTTTTCCCGTTCTCCGTTCATGACTTGGCCGAACAAGTCGGCCACAGCCTTACGGGAAAATACCCCACCGGGGTATTTTCTAAATCCGCAAGGCTCCCGTTTAAGCTGGGACTGCGCTGGGAATGCCAACTTTATGGGACAACTGCGAGCCAAGTACCGGTTTTGTGCAGTTCGGGCGCTCAGTGCGGCAGTACGACCGGCTTTTTCGGTGCCGATCTACGCGCCCGGATGGCAGGTGCGGCTTTTGCCGTTTCAGATGCTTCCCTACTCCCTCAAAAATTTCTATAAATTTTCCAAAATCTTTGAACCGCCCCAGCCCTCCGCGCCTCTATCTTAATAGCACACCTATCCCAAATGCTGCAAGGAGGCGCTGACGCTCATGTTCCATACAAAGACCTACCGCTGGACGGTCATCCTGTTCGTCTTTTACTTCATCATGCTGACCTGGATCATCCTGTTCAAGCTCGCCCTGTCCCCGAGTGACCTGCCGCACCTGCGCACGGTGAACCTCATCCCCTTGGGCGACCCGCTGCGCGTTAACGGCCAAGCCGATTACGGCGAGGTGATGCAAAACTTGCTCGCCTTTGTGCCGTTTGGCATCTATCTGGGACTGCTCCTGCCCGGTCGACCGCTTGCCTTGCGTCTGCTTCCGGCAGTCCTGACCAGCCTGGCATACGAGTGTCTGCAATTTGTATTCATGCTGGGTGCATCGGATGTCACCGACCTGCTCAGCAACGCGCTGGGCGCACTGGTCGGTCTTGGTGTTTACGCAATCTTTTATAAGCTGTGCGGACAAAAAACTGCAACGGTGCTCAACGTGCTCGCGACCCTTGCCTCGGCCGCGATGGCGGCGCTGATCGTGCTGATGCTGATGAACTGACCGCAAGACCGCCTATATCGGGCGGTCTTTTTCGTATTTCCCACCCGCTCACCCTATGAATATAACAAATTGCAATCATAATACATTTCGTATAATTTTCGCCCCTCGTATCACCCTTCCCCGCCATCATTCTCGCCCTCCTTCCCTTGCTTTTTTTGCCAAAATGCTTTATCCTATTTTTAGTAACAGAAGTAAGGATGGAAAGCCCGTATGAAGTATGATCTGATTGCGCTTGACCTGGACGGCACGGCGCTCAACCCGCATAACACCGTATCTCCCGCCGTCCGCGAGGCCGTCGCCTGGGCACGCAGCTGCGGTGTCCATGTCGTCATCTCGACCGGACGTATTTGCAGCGAAGCGGCAGAATTTGCGCAGATGATGGGCGCGAACGATGAGATGGTCACGTCGGGCGGAGCCACCCTGTCCAGCGTGTCCAAGGGTGGCTGTACCATGCGCATTTCGATTCCGTGGGAACCGGCTGTGCGCGCGGCAGCGGTTGTCGAGCGCGTGGGCATGACCTCGATGATCTACGCCGGCGAGCACCTGTATATTACGCCCTACGACGAGATGTTTTTCAGCCAGTATAAGACCAACGAGGGCTTTCTGTCGAGCAAACAGGTCGTGCCCTCGGTCGCCGAGTACATCGCGACCCATCACCTGTCGGTCGACAAGATCTTCTGCCGCTCGCGCGAACCGTTTATGCTGCAAATGGCACGCCGTCAGATTGCGTCCATCCCGGGCGTGCGGGTCATGAGCTCGGCGGACGATAACATCGAGATTATCTCTCCCCTGGCCGATAAGGGCAGCGCATTGACCATGCTGTGCACCCATCTGGGCACGACGATCGACCGCTGCATCGCCATCGGAGACAGCGAGAACGACCTGGAAATGCTGCACGCAGTTGGCATGCCGGTTGCGATGGGCAATGCAAACGACGAAGTCAAATCAATCGCAAAATATATCACCGATACCAACGCCAACGACGGCGTAGCCAAGGCCATCTATTACCTGCTCGGCCGCGAGCGGTAAGACTGGAATCGGGAGAGGAGGGCGACGGATATGAAATGCCCCTACTGTAAGATCCATTATATGGATGATGACCGGGAATGCCCGATGTGCGGCACGCCCAACCCCGAGCGCTGGTCGGGCAAGCAGCGCGTGAACAAGAAGTATAAGCAGTCGAGCAAGGCGAGCGACGACCGGAAATACAGCGCGGTGCGGCATAAAGAGACGCACGCGACGGCCAAGCCGGTCGAGAGCGCCGACCTCAAGGGCAAGACCCATCGCTCGGATAAGAAGTCCTCGGCTAAGATCGGCGCGGTGGCATCGGTCGCGGTCGTCATCATCAGCCTGATCCCGACCGTGATCTCGGCGGTCGGCGACGTGGTGAACGATCTGGATTTCACATCTTCCCCCTTCGTGGAAGCCGAACCGGACATCCCGGACAACGCGCCTGCGATCGAGGAAGCCAGCCCCGAATATCAGGTGCCTGCCTCGGCGTATGACACCGTGCAGGGCGAGTGGGTTGGACTGGACGAGGGCGGATACCTGTATCTCGACCTGGACACCATGGATTACAGCTATGCACCGGACGATCAGAGCGAAGTGGAATATGGCTATGCCTTCATCTACGAGATGGACACGTTCGACAACGACGACGGTACGACACAGTACGATTATCAGGTGGATTTGTACCCCAATTGGGATGATTACGGCTATTCCATGTACCTGAGCGCGTCGGACAGTGCGGACAGCCTGCTCGTCACCATGACGTTTGACGATCAGGGCTACACCGATACCGACACTATGCTCCTGTGGGCACGTCCCGGCGCACAGGATATATAAAGCCCCAAAAACCGCTCTTCGGAGCGGTTTTTTCTTTTGGCAGCCCTCTTGCTTTTCTGGGAATCATGTGGTATATTTACCTCATAAAGATAGAAATACACCACATACGACCTGAGAGGAGGCTGTCTGCCATGAAAGTGAATTTGCGAAAGATTTTTCACAAGAATCCGCTCTATTATCTGGGATTTCTGGGCTTTGTGGGCATCATCGGGCTTTGTTTTTCTTCGCCCATTCTGAGCTCCTTCCTGCTCTGCTTTACGTTTTTTGCCTATGGTGACATGATTGCCGATGAAATGTTTTGGGAGAACGTCCGGCGGGCAGGATTTCGCGCTTTCCTGTCCGGTTTTGCCTTCGGCATCCTGTCTCAGGCCGTGATGGTGCCCCGTGCGATGTACTACGGCTTCCGGGAACTTCAGTTTACAGACGGCTTCGCGCGGATTTCGGAGCAATTTTATTTGCAGGCGCTGTTCGGCTCGGCGGCTTTTGTGCTGTCGTTTATCCTCATGCTGGTGGTTTTCACCGGTTCGCTTCTGATTTTCCGCCATCGTGAGAAACAGAGCCTGCGCGAGTCGGAGGAGTGAGAGCGATGGCACTCAAAACCAGAATGAAGGAATACCGCGCGCGGTACCAGATGAGTCAGGAAGATCTGGCCGGACTGGTCGGCGTGCGGCGCGAGACGATTGGAAACCTGGAGAAAGGCCGATACAATCCGTCGCTCAAACTGGCAATGGACATTGCCCGGGTGTTTGAGACGACGGTAGAAGAGCTTTTTTGGTTCACCGAGGAATGAAAAAACCGCCCTTTCGGGCGGTTTTCTGTATGTTCCGGCTTATTCCAGATTGAGCTTGTTTTTGAGCACCCAGGTCGTACCGAAGTAGAAAATGAGGGTCTCGACCAGACAAACCAGAATGCTGAACCACAGCATGCTGTGCGTGCCGATGATGGGCGAAATAATGAAAAAGTTCGTGATAAAGAGCGTGAACGCCGGGATATTGCCCAGAACGATGCCGATGAGACCGGTGAGGAAGGACAGAGCGGTCTGAATGACGATGAACCAGACAAAGCTCATCGCAACGCGGTGCTTATTGGACAGATGACCGAGCGCCATTGCGATGTAGATGTCGGTGACCATGCTTGCGGTGCCGACGACGCCGAGCAGGAACAGCTCGATGCAGATGAAGGTCATGTCTAAATCCCAGTTTGCGAGCAGCTGACCCAGACCGCGCAGGAATGCGCCCCAGTCGAGGCCGACCGAACCCAGAATGATGACCGACAGGATGCCGACGATGCCGGACAGGATGGTCATGATGGTTGCGCCGACCAGCTTGGACAGGGTGAGCTGCCAGGTGGGCACGGGCAGGGTGAACATCAGATAGCCTTCCTGACCGAGCAGACCCTTGTAGAATCGCTGGATGACGACGAGGAAGGTCACGACGGCGATGGCGACGCACAGACCGAAGTAGACCAGCATGGCAGTCAGCTGGGACAGACCGCTGATCGTGCTGGTGGTGGAGGTCGGACCGTTGCCGCTGACCGACCACATGATGGAGTTTATGAGCGCGACGGCGAGGATTGCGCCGTAGAGCGGGATGAGTCCCTTGGACAGCGACTTCATCTCGTATTTCATCAGTTTACCAAACATTAGAAGTCACCTCCCTGATAGGGTACCGCGCGAAAGACTTCGCGGAAGAGCTGATCGACCGACTTGCCTTCCACGGCGCGGATGTTGTCGACGGTGTCGTGACGGACGATCTGACCGTTTTGCAGGAAGATGACCTCATCGAGTACGCGCTCGATGTCGGAAATGAGGTGGGTGGAGATGATGACCGTGCCGTCCTCGTTGTAGTTTGTGAGGATGGTGCTGAGGATAAAGTCGCGGGCAGCGGGATCAACGCCGGCGATGGGCTCGTCGAGCAGATAGAGCTCAGCCTTGCGGCTCATGACGAGTACGAGCTGTACTTTTTCCTTGGTGCCCTTGGACATGGTCTTGATGCGCTCGGTGGGACGGATGCCCAGCGCGGAGAACATTTCCGCAGCCTTCTGACGGTCGAAATCGGCGTAGAAGTCGGAAAAGAAGTCCATCAGATCGCAGGCACGCATCCAGTCAGCGAAGTACATGCGGTCGGGCAGGTAGCTGACACGCGCCTTGGTCTCGACGCCGGGTGCGTAGCCGTCGATGAGGGCGATACCCTCGGTGGGACGGAGCAGACCGTTCAAGATCTTGATTAAGGTCGTCTTACCCGAGCCATTGGGGCCGAGCAGACCAACAATTTTGCCGCGGCCAAGTTCGAGGTCGAGGCCGCTGAGCGCAGGCTTTGCGCCGTATGTTTTTCTCAGATTTTGCAGCCGAATGAGTACGGGATCGACATTTTTGTCGACCTGTACGAAATCAGCGCCTGTGCGCATTTCTTCCATGAATCATTTACCCCTTTCTGCGGTTTAGCAGCATTTGCGCTGCCTGCGTTTCCGTATAACCGAGTGTGGCCATACCGGATACATAGAGTTCCATTTTGTCCTCTGCCAGACTCAGGCGGACGTGTTCGACCGCGTCTGCGTCCTCGGTGACGGTGCGTCCGGCGGTGCGATTGGTCGCGACCAGTCCATCGGTTTCCAGCTGCGCGAGTGCACGCTGCATGGTGTTCGGATTGACACCGGCCTGCGCGGCGAGATCGCGCACGGATGGCATCCGTGAGCCGAGCGGATAGACACCGGAGACGATGCGCTCGGTGAGCTGTTCGGTGAGCTGGGTCCAGATCGGGCGATCGTCAGTCAGTTTCCATTGCATGCTCATCCCTCCTTGTGTATTTGTGTATTAGTAGCTTAATACAAGGATACAATAAGAAGGTTGATTTGTCAAGTGTCTTTTTTGTGACCAAAGGTTAGCGCTGCACCAATCCCGCCCGCAGGCGAAATGAAGCTTTCGCTCAAGCCTTTCTCGAAACCTTGCGGAACTAGAAAAGGCCCCTGTGGGGCGTTTTCCCGCAAGGCTGTGGCCGACTTGTTCGGCCAAGGCCCTAACACGCGGGCACTGTTGCCTCAAGTCGCGCCCCGCAGAGCGCGAAATCCCCTTTTGATTCCCGGTGTCCGACCCGGGAATCAATCTAAACATACAAAAAAGGAAAGACCGTCCCTTCGGACGGTCTTTCCAGAGTATTGCGCGTCTGCGGACGCGCTTTTTTATTATTTTTTGGTTGATTTTCGCAAAGCGAAAATCAAAAGGGGGGTTCCGGACTCTGCGGAGTCCGGCTCAGGGCTCTGCCCTGAGAACCCGCAAACCTTTGAAAAGGTTTGATCGAAACTTCAGTTAGGGGTGCGGTGGTTTGGGGTTATTCGCCCATGACCTGAAACACCACGTCACGCACGCGGTTTCTGGTATCGCATTCAACCAACGTCAGATTCTGCCACGGGCCAATCGTCAATTTTCCGTCCACAAACGGGATCACGATAAACGGCGAGAGCAGAGCGGCCTTGATATGCGACGAACCGTTATCATCATGCCAGGTATCGTGATGATGATAGTGGATCACGCGGCCGGTCTCGTCGGTGTAGGGCGAGAAAATGTCCATTGCGGCCTTGAGGTCGTGGTGCACCATACCGGGTTCAAACTCCAGAGTGGTCAGACCTGCGACACCGCCGGTGGTGAAACCGGTGATGGTGCCCGAGGAGATGCCTTTTTCCTGGCAGGCAGCGGTAACAGCGGCCTGAAAGTCCTCGGTAATGTCGATCATACCCATGTGAGCACGGGTCTTGTAGGTTTTGGTCATGGTGTAGACTGCCATGGGGGTCACATTCCTTTTTGTGCGAGATTTACAATAAGTAATTAGAGACAGAGTAAATACTGTCCGTAAAGGGTCTGGCTGAGCTCATTGCCCATCCGGTGCACGTCGTCCACGTCGATGTAGCCGCGATTGAGGGCGATTTCTTCCAGACAAGCCACATATCTGCCGGTGTCGTCCTGCACTTCCTTGACGCCCATGCCGGCGGTCAGCAGGTTGTCCGCGGTTCCGGCGTCGAGCCAGACGAAATCGCGGTCAAGTTTGATTACATGCAGTTGATTTCTGCGGAGATATTCCAAATTGACATCGCTGATTTCCAGCTCACCGCGAGCCGAGGGCTTGATACCCTTGGCGATCTCGATCACCGAGTTATCGTAGAAGTAGAGGCCGGGGATGATGTAATTGGACTTGGGCAGACGGGGTTTCTCTTCGATCGAGATGGCGCGGCCATCCTCGTCGAACTCGACCACGCCGAATGCGCGGGGATTGTGGACGTAGTAGCCGAATACGGTCGCACCGCCCTGATGGGAGGTACGCACGGCGCGTGCGAGGGTAGATTCCAGGGTGAGGCTATGGAAGATGTTGTCGCCGAGCACGAGACAGACGGGGTCTTTGCCGATGAAGCGTTCGCCGATGAGCAGAGCGTCAGCGATGCCGCGTGCGACTTCCTGAACTTCATAGGAGATGTTGACGCCCCAGCGCGCACCGTTGCCGAGCAGACGGTAGAAGGGGCCTTCTTCTCCGGGCGGGATGATGATGAGGATGTCGCGAATACCGGCCTGCATGAGCACGGCAAGCGGATAGTAGATCATGGGCTTGTCGTAGACGGGCAAGAGCGGCTTGCAGGTCGGGCGGGTCATGGGATAGAGTCTGGAACCCTTACCAGCCGCTAGGATAATACCTTTCATTGCGGTTGCACTTCCTCCTTAATAGATGACCGTCGGGCGATAAGCGGACGGCGGTGGTGCGGCGCGGCCAAACGGGGCCGGGTGCCGCGGATCGAGATACGGGTAATATCGATTCTGATACCACATTATAGCACACTGTAGGCCGAAAAAACAATGTTTCGCAAAAAATTAACGAATTCGACGCAAAGAATTCAAAATTGCTGGGAGAATACGGTCAAAAATCCGGGGAAGGATGGGGATGGAGGGGAGAGAAAAGGTTGGAAAAAGACGCAGAAATGTGGTATTATGATACCGTATTACATTTTTGAAAAACGGAGGAAGAAGTGACTATGAATGTATCCCAGGCGAAGAGCGCCTGTGATTTGAGAGGGGGTGCGGTGCATGGCTGAGCGACAGAAGCGCACGGCGACAGCGAACAAGAATACAAGCCGGAAATCCACGTCTGATGGTTCGCGCAAGACGCGCAAGATGCCGGCGGTGCAGGAGGAAAAGCGCCGCGCACGGGTATCCACGCCCCATCCCGAGGAGGAATCCATCCCGCGTGAGGTCTGGGCTGCCATTTACGGCGTGCTGGGCGTGCTGTGCCTGATCTCGGTGCTCAAAAACGACGGCTTTGTGCTGCGCATGATCCATACCGCCCTGGGCGGACTGTTCGGCTGGGGTCTGTACGTCTGGCCGTTCGCCCTCTTCGGCCTGTGCGGCCTGCTGTTTGCACGCCGCCGCGGCGCGGTGCGTCTGCGCGGTGCGGCCATCGCCTGTTTGCCCATCTTCATCGGCGCACTGGCGCACGCCTTTTTCTGCGGTGCTGATTACAGCGCAGCCGGCATGACGCTCTTCCGCCTGCTGGGCGACGGCGCCAAGCTGCAAGCGGGCGGCCTGATTTCGGGCGGACTGTATACCATTCTGCGCTGGGCATTTTCGGGCATCGGCGCGAATATCCTGCTCGTCATCGGCCTGCTGGCGGACATTATGACCATCTGCCGCATCACACCGGGCGCGGTGTGGGACGCTTTGAGACCGCTCGACGCTGACTACGACGAGGACGAGATCGACGACGGCCCGATCGTGCTGCCCAACGTGCACGAGGCCATCGCCAACCGCCGCGCACAGCGTGCGGAAAAGCGCGCCGCGTTCGACATTGCACTGGATGACGAGGACGAGGACATCCAGCCGACGCACAAGTCGGTACATAAGGACGACACCCCGACCGAGCCGGACGAGACCGCCCAGTCCATCCCCGAACTTGTGATGGACGCGGTGCGCGACCAGTCGGACTTCGAGTCGGTGCACATCCCCGAACCGTCCGCGGAGGACGACGCGGACGAGGACAACGCCTTTGGCGATATCCTTTCCCTGCTGGAAAACCGCGACGCACTGGAACCCGAAGAGGACGATACACCGCCGTGGGAGCAGCCCGCGTCTCACGCGGACAAGCCCAAGCCTGCGGATAAGCCGGGTAAAATCTCGGAGGACGAGCAGGCCACCCTGTCGGCACAGATGGACGAGAGCCAGAAGGCTCCTGCCCCGGTCTATGAACATCCCCCGATTGACCTGCTCGACCCGCCCAAGGGCGGTTCCAAGGGCAACGTGCAGGCCGAGCTGACCGAGAACAGCCAGCGTCTGATCGATACACTGGAGTCGTTCGGCATCGAGGCGCAGATCATCGGCATCGTGCGCGGCCCGTCGGTCACCCGCTTTGAGCTGACCATCGAGCGCGGCATCAAGTTCAGCCGCATCACTGCCCTGTCCGACGATATCGCCCTGTCGCTCGGCGCGGTGTCGGTGCGTATCGCACCCATCCCGGACAAGGTCGCAATCGGCATTGAGGTGCCCAATAAAACGGTCACTATGGTCAATATCCGCGAGGTTCTGGGCTCGGAAGCCTTCGAAAAGGCCAAGTCGCACGTCTCCTTCTCGGTCGGTAAGGACATCACCGGCGCACCGGTCGTCGGCAATATCGCAAAGATGCCCCACTTGCTCATCGCAGGTACCACCGGTTCGGGCAAGTCGGTGTGTGTCAACTCCATGCTGATCTCGCTCCTGTATAAATCCTCTCCCGAAGAGGTTCGCTTGATTATGGTCGACCCCAAAATGGTCGAACTCGGCAACTATAACGGCATCCCTCACCTGCTCATCCCGGTCGTCACCGACCCCAAAAAGGCCGCAGGCGCACTCAACTGGGCGGTTGGCGAGATGGAGCGCCGCTATAAACTGTTTGCCGATCATCAGGTGCGTAAACTCGAGGACTTCAACGCCCTCATGCGCAAAAAGAAGGCCGAAGCGGCTGAGATAGAGGGCGGAACGCCCGAGGCTTACCAGGTTCTGCCCGAAATCGTCATCGTCATCGACGAGCTGGCCGATCTTATGATGGTCGCAGCTAAGGAAGTCGAGACTTCTATCTGCCGTATCGCACAGAAGGCGCGTGCCGCCGGTATGTACCTGATCGTCGCAACCCAGCGACCGTCGTCTGATGTCATCACCGGTATCATGAAGGCAAATATCCCCTCGCGTATCGCGTTTGCCGTTGCGTCCCAGATCGAGTCGCGTATTATCCTCGACCAGACCGGCGCGGAAAAACTCATCGGTAAGGGCGATATGCTGTACGCACCGCTCGGCGAGGGCAAACCCCAGCGTATTCAGGGCTGCTTTATCTCCAATGACGAGATCGAGCGCGTCATCGAGTTCGTCAAGCAAAACGGCTCGGCGGAGTACAGCGAGGAAATTTTGGAACACATCGAGAAGCAGGCCGCAGGCGACAGCGCTGGCGGCGGCAGCGGCGGCGGTGACGGCAGCGGCGAGGAAGACGAACTGCTCATGGAAGCCATCGACGTGGTGCTTGATTGCGGTCAGGCATCGGTGTCCATGCTCCAGAGAAGACTCAAACTCGGCTATTCCCGCGCGGCAAGAATCGTCGATCAGATGGAGGAACGCGGCATCGTTGGCCCGTTTGAGGGCAGTAAACCGCGTCAAATCCTGATTTCTAAGGACGATTGGCGGGAAATGAAGATGCGCCGCGCACAGCTTCCCTAAAAAGCCACCGCACCCATAATTGAAGCTTTCGCCAGCCTTTCTCGAAAGGCTGCGGGTTCTCAGGGCAGAGCCCTGAGCCGGACTCCGCAGAGTCCGGAATCCCCACTTGAAACCCGGTGTCCGACCCGGGTTTCAACTAAAAAATAAAAAAGAAGCGCGTCCCGCAGGACGCGCAAAACTCTGCGGCCAATGGCCGCTCATGGAATCCGTTCCCACGGAACGGATTCCCCAAACTATGCCCTTTGTGCGCACCCTTAAACGGAAAGACCGCAGACAGGACAGAGGAAGGAAAACCAATCCGGTAGGTTGGTTTTCATGAACGCGCTTTGCGCGTAAGAAAAGAACGATATTTTAGTTGATTTTCCCTTGCGGGGGACGGGAAAATCAAAAGGAGATTCCGGACTCTGCGGAGTCCGGCCAGCCTGCGCGGCTGGACCGCGCCAGGGAACTCGTCCCCTGGACCCCGATTGTCGCCTGCGGGCGGGAATCAGTTCTCCCCTACCCCCAAAAATCCACTTCACAGGAGGTTTTTTACCATGTCTCTCAAGAAAATCGACGCAAGCACGCTCACCTTTAACCCCTTTGAGAAGCTCTCCAAGCAGTGGGCGCTCGTGGGCGCAGGCAGCATGGACAAGTTCAACATGATGACGGTCAGCTGGGGCGCAGTTGGTGTCATCTGGGGCAAGCCCTCGGTGACCGCTTACATCCGCCAGACCCGCTACACCAAGGAGTTCGTCGACTCGAGCGATACCTTCACCCTGACCTTCCTGAAGGATGGCAACCGCGACGCGCTGAACGTACTGGGCAGCAAGTCGGGACGCGACATGGATAAGATGAAGGATTCCGGCCTGACCCCGATCGAGGTTGACGGCGAAGTCATGTTCGAGGAAGCCGAGCTGGTACTGGTTTGCCGCAAGCGCTTTGTGCAGGACATGCCCAAGGAAAACTTTGTCAATCAGGAGACTCTGGATAAGTGGTACGCCGATCAGAACTATCACACCATGTACATCGGTGAGATCGTCGCAGCCTACGCAGCAGAATAAAGCCTTTTTTCGAGCACATCTGACCGACAGGTGTGCTCTTTTTATAAAAAATTCAAAAAATTTCGGATTTGGTCACGAAATATTCAAAAATATCCGGTATAATCGGATATAATAATGAAGTACGCTTGGAAGGAGACCGCATATATGGCACTAATCCTGATTGCCGACGACGAGGCACGTATTCGCAGACTGGTTGCGGATTTTCTGCGCCGGGACGGTCATACGATATTGGAGGCCGGAGACGGCGCGGAAGCGCTGGACATCGTGACCGAGCGCCGGAATGAACTGTCCCTGGTGATTTTAGACGTGATGATGCCCAAGATGGACGGCTTCGCCGTGCTTTCGGCCATTCGCGCGGGCGATCACGGCAAACCGCTGCCGGTGATGATGCTGACCGCGCGCGCCGAGGACACCGACGAGCTGCACGGTCTGGAATCGGGCGCAGACGACTACGTTGCAAAGCCGTTTTCGCCGCTGGTGCTGGCGGCACGCGTCAAGACGCTTTTGAAGCGTTCGGGTGCACCGGCTGACGAGGCCGAGAGCTTCGGTGATCTGACCGTAGACGAGCGCAGCCGCGCGGTATCGGTCGCGGGCAATCCGGTCGAGCTGACCCCCAAGGAGTACGAGCTTCTGGTGTACTTCAAGAACAACCGCCGGGTCGCGCTGTCGCGTGAAACCATTTTAAACGCGGTCTGGGGCTATGATTACTTCGGTGATCTGCGCACGGTTGACACCCACATCAAGAAGCTGCGCGCAAAGCTCGGCACATGCGGTACACTCATCGGCACGGTACGCGGCTACGGCTACCGTTTCGACGCCGACTGACCCGGTTTTTCCCTGCCCTTCCCCTGCCGGAATCTGTCAAAACTACCAAAATTGGTTTACTTTTCCTGCGGGCTGTGGTATGCTAGGGGTATATCGGATACGGAGGTGAAAACCGTGCTGTCACGCGAAAAGTTGGAAGCTTATCTGGAAAAAGAGGACATTGAATACCATCTTGACGAGGAAGACCCCGACCGCATTCTGGTGGTCTTTCAGACCAAAGCGCTGTCCAACGTCTCGCTCGATATCACGATTTTAAACAGCCGTACCGTGCTCTTTCTCTCCCGCCTGCCGCTGAGCGTTCCGCCTGAGCACCGCGCAGCCGTGTGCGAGTACATCACCCGCGTCAATTACGGTGTTGTGCTGGGTGGGTTCGAGATGAACCTGGACGAGGGCGACGTCAATTATAAGATTGTCGGCGCACTCGGACGGGAGAACGAGATTGACCGGGAAGCATTTTGCCGTCTGCTCTATCTGGGCAACAGCATGCTCGATAAATATGCGCCGGGCATTCTGGCCATCCTATACGGAGGAAAGACTGCCGCGGAGGCATACCAATCTTTTACGAAATCCAACAACTAAGAAAAAGTGAGGGACAAAACAATGGCTTTTGATCTGAAGCAAATCGCAAAGTACTATAAGGAAGATATGCAGCTTAACTTCGCGCTCGAGGAGGAGAACAACCGCATTCGTTTCTCCATGGATACCGAGGCAATGAAGGAAGTTCGCTTCATGGCATACAAGGAAAACCCGCACACCATGCTGTTTTTGACCTACCTGCCCATGAAGGTCGAGGAAGACAAGCGTGCAGCAGTTGCAGAGTACCTGACCCGTGCAAACTACGGCCTGCATGTTGGTAACTTCGAGATGGACATGACCGACGGTGAAGTTCGCTACAAGACCACCGGTGTTGCAGACGAGAACACCATGCCCGGTCTGGACGTCATCCGTCGTCTGACCTATGTTGGCTTCAGCATGTTCGACCGTTACGTTCCGAGCCTGCTGTCCATCCTGTACGGCGGCAAGACTGCGGAAGAAGCAATCGCAGAAGCTGAGAAGGACATGCACTAAGGTCTGAAATCAGGAAAAAGAGCCGGTTTGACCCGGCAGAGCGAGGGGGATGGCCGCAGGCCATCCCCTTTTTTGTCCCTATATTGAAGAATCAGGAGGCAAAAACGATATGCCCGAGCGATTTTTAAACGGTCTGTCGCTGCGATTTGCGCGGATGCGGTCGGTCAAAGTGAAGTTTTTCGCGGCGATTGCGGCGGTGGCAGTGGTGTTCATTCTGGTGATTACCAGTCTGAACCTGTTTTTTTATGAGAGCTATTACATGGCGCAGCGACAGAATTCGCTGACCGAGATTTACGAGGAAGTGCGCACGAGCTATCACGCAGGTGATTCCAAAGCCTTTCTGGACGTGCTCTTTCGCATCGAGAACAGCGACAGCGTGCGCCTGAGCATCATCGACGAGACCGGACAGATGATCTACGACTCAGACACGGCGCAGGAGAGCCAGAACATTTTTGGTCACAACGTGTTTGCCAACTGGCGCATGGAACAGCTGGTCAAGTCGGCGCTGTCGGCAGCCGACCCACAAAAGCTGAACGCGGGCGAGGTGGACTTTGTGGCCGTCCAGATGCGTGATCTGCGCGAGAATTTCCTGTGTCTGGTGGGCAAACTGGGCGACGATTATCTGGTTGAGCGCGTCCCGTTCACCTATATGAAGCAAAATTCCATGTTCAACATGACCTTTTTGGTCATCACGGGCATGGTGACGCTGCTCATCTGTCTGGCGCTGAGTGCATTTTTGGCATCGCACTTCACCAAGCCGCTCATCGAGATGGGCGAGGTGGCCAAGGCGATGACCCGGCTGGACTTCTCCAAGAAATACGAGGGTGGGCGCACCGACGAGATTGGGCAGCTGGGCGAGTCGCTCAACCTGCTGTCCGACCATCTGGAGGAATCCATCCGCGAGCTGCGCACGTCCAACCAGAAGCTGGCCGAGGAGATCAAGAAGAAGGAACAGGTCGACGAGATGCGCCGTGAGTTCATCATCAACGTTTCGCACGAGCTGAAAACACCCATCGCGCTCATTCAGGGCTACGCCGAGGGTCTGACAGCCGGAGTTGCCGAGTCGCCCGAAGACCGTGACTTCTATTGCACGACGATTGCCGAGGAAGCCGACCGCATGAACACCATGGTGAGCCAGCTGTTGAGCCTGTCGCGGCTGGAACTGGGACGCGAGAGCGTGCAGAGCGAGCCGGTCGACCTGGGTGAGTGCATGCGGCGTGCGGTGGACAAGACCGCGGTGCTGCGCACCGGACGCGACCTGACCGTGACCTGTACGGGCAGCGTGACGATTGAGAGCGACGCGCACCAGATCGACCAGATCATTATGAACTACATGACAAACGCCATTCGCTACACGCCGGACGGCGGACGCATTGCGCTGAGCGTGCAGCGCACCGCGCAGGGCGGCGCCAAAGTGATCGTGTTCAACGAGGGCGAGGGCGTGGCCGAGGAAGAGCTGCCCCGTCTGTGGGACAAGTTCTACCGAACGGACAAGGCGCGCTCGCGCGCATCGGGCGGAACGGGTGTCGGACTGTCCATCGTGCGCGCATCGGCTGCCCTTCTGGGCGGCACAACGGGAGCGGAAAACGTACCGGGCGGCATCCAGTTCTGGGTTGAACTTCCAGCATGTGTGCACGTACCCGCAAACCTGTCCGAGACATGACCGCCTTTTCATCAAGAATTACCCAAACCCCACAACTTGTTGCAAATTTGCAGCTATATGCAACGAGAACCTATAATTTTTACACAAAGAAATACGCGTTAAATTCTTGACAATCTTTTTCCCAGCAGTATAATGATTATAGATGTGCCAAAAACGCACGTTACCAAAACCATACCGCAAGACCCGTATCTTTTCGGTCTGCCCAGCGTTCTGCACGCGCCCAAACGTTCCGGGCGGCAGGCGTGCGGCACGCAGGTGTGGACTGTTACACAAATTTGAACAATTTATTTGGGAGGTTTCATAGCATGGATTTTAGGCTTACCAAAGAGCAGGAAATGATGCAGAAGCTCTGCCGCGAGTTCGCGGTTAACGAGATCGAGCCCCTCGCGGCTGAGATCGACGCAGAAGAGCGTTATCCCTGGGAGACCGTTCGCAAGCTGCAGAAGTACGGCCTGCTGGGCATTCAGTTCCCCAAGGAGCTGGGCGGCTCCGGCGGCGACAACATCTGCTACACCATCGCCATCGAGGAAGCATCCAAGTTCTGCGGCACGACCGGCTGTATCCTGTCGTCCCACGCAACCCTCTGCTGCTGGCCGATCTTCAAGTACGGCACCCCGGAGCAGAAGGAAAAGTGGCTCCGCCCGCTGATTTCCGGCCAGAAGGTTGGCGCATTCGGTCTGACCGAACCCAATGCCGGCACCGACTCCGCTGCTCAGCAGACCATCGCTGAGAAGCAGGAAGACGGCTCCTACATCATCAACGGCTCTAAGGTCTTCATCACCGGCGCAGGCTGCGCTGATACTTACGTCATCTTCGCTATGACCGATAAGTCCAAGGGCAACAAGGGCATTTCTGCCTTCATCGTAGACAAGGATGACCCGGGCTTCTCCATCGGCAAGATCGAGCATAAGATGGGTATCCGCGGCTCCCAGACCGGCGAGCTGATCTTCGAGGACATGCGTCTGTCTGCTGACCGTCTGCTGGGCAAGGAGAACGGCGGCTTCAAGATCGCTATGACCACCCTCGACGGCGGCCGTATCGGTATCGCTGCACAGGCACTGGGTATCGCTCAGGGCGCACTGGACAAGGCGATTGCATACATGAAGGAGCGCGTACAGTTCGGCAAGCCGATCGCTACCAAGCAGGGTCTGCAGTGGATGGTAGCCGACATGGCAACCGAAATCGAGGCAGCTCGTCTGCTGGTTCGCCGCGCTGCATTCAACAAGGATCATGACATCCCCTACACCAAGGAAGCCGCTATGGCAAAGCTGTATGCTGCAGAGGTTGCTATGAAGGTCACCACCCAGTGTGTTCAGATCTTCGGCGGCTACGGCTACACCCGTGAGTATCCGGTAGAGCGCATGATGCGTGATGCTAAGATCACCGAGATCTACGAGGGTACTTCTCAGGTACAGCGTATGGTCATTTCCGGCCAGGTTATCGGCAAGTAAGACTTAAGGAGGATTTACTGAATTATGAAAGCTATCGTTTGCGTAAAGCAGGTTCCTGATACCTCCGGTAAGGTTGCAGTTAATCCGGACGGCACCCTCAACCGCGCCTCCATGGCGACCATCATCAACCCGGATGACAAGAATGCAGTCGAGGCTGCACTGACCCTGAAGGACAACACCGGCTGCGAAGTTGTTGTTGTTACCATGGGTCCCCCTCCGGCAGAGGGCATGCTGCGTGAGCTGCTCGCAATGGGCGCAGACCGCGGTGTACTGGTATCCGGCCGTGAGTTCGGTGGTTCCGATACCTTTGCAACTTCCCAGATCCTGGCAGCTGCAATCAAGAAGATCGGCGTAGACGCTGAGGACGTTGTATTCTGCGGCCGTCAGGCAATCGACGGTGATACCGCACAGGTAGGTTCTCAGATCGCTGAGAAGCTGAACATCCCGCAGATCTCCTACGCAGCAGACGTTAAGATCGAGGGCAAGAAGGTAACCGTTAAGCGTATGCTGGAAGACGGCTACATGACCATCGAGACCCAGACTCCCTGCCTGCTGACCTGCATCAAGGAGCTCAACGAGCCCCGCTACATGTCTGTTGGCGGTATCTTCGACTGCTACCAGAAGCCGGTAGAAGTATACGACTACAACACCCTGAAGGATGATCCGCTGATCGAGGTAGACACCATCGGTCTGAAGGGCTCTCCGACCAACATCTTCAAGTCCTTCACGCCTCCGCAGAAGGGCCAGGGCCGCATGCTGGAAGGCGCAGACAAGAACACTGCTGCCGAGCTGGCTGCAGAGCTGCTGAAGAAGCACATCATCTGATTGAAAGGGGATACTTACAATGGCTGAATTTAACAATACCAATCTGGCTGATTTCTCCGGCGTATGGGTATTCTGCGAGCAGCGCCAGGGCGAGCTGCAGCCGACCGTGCTGGAGCTGATCTCCGAGGCACGCAAGCTGGCTGACGACATGGGCGTAGAGGTTTGCGGCCTGCTGCTGGGCGACAAGGTCGAGGGCATGGCTAAGGAGCTGGGCGCATACGGTGCTGACAAGGTATACGTTTGCGACGATCCGGCACTGGCAACCTACACCACCGACGCTTACGCAAAGGTTATCTGCGACGTCGTAATGGAGAAGAAGCCTGAGATCATGCTGATCGCAGCAACCAACATTGGCCGCGATCTGGGCCCGCGCTGCGCAGCTCGTCTGCACACCGGTCTGACCGCAGACTGCACCCATCTGGATGTAGATGTAGAGAAGTACATCGCATTCCTGAAGGAGAACTCCACTCTGCCCGAGGCACAGTACGCTTCCATCAACAAGGAAGACCGCAACCTGAAGATGACCCGTCCTGCATTCGGCGGTCACCTGATGGCAACCATCATCTGCCCCCGTTTCCGTCCCCAGATGGCAACCGTTCGTCCGGGCGTACTGAAGAAGGGCGAGTACAACGAGGAGAAGGCAAACGCAGTTGTTGTTGAGAAGCTGCCGGTAGCGATCTCTGAGGCTGACATCAAGAC
Source organism: Butyricicoccus pullicaecorum (assembly GCF_002160355.1). Classification (NCBI taxonomy): domain Bacteria; kingdom Bacillati; phylum Bacillota; class Clostridia; order Eubacteriales; family Butyricicoccaceae; genus Butyricicoccus; species Butyricicoccus pullicaecorum. The sequence continues at coordinate 64,961 of NZ_NFKK01000004.1, read as the reverse complement.
CCGTGTTCTGGAAGTCGTCAAGGAGGCTAAGGAGCTGGTTGACCTGACCGGCGCTGAGGTAGTCGTATCCGTTGGCCGTGGTATTTCCAAGGACGTTGAGAAGGGCATCGAGCTGGCTAAGGAGCTGGCAGCAGAGTTCGGCGGCGTACTGGGCGGTTCCCGTGCAGCAATCGACTCCGGCTGGCTGACCGCTGACCACCAGGTTGGTCAGACTGGTAAGACCGTACATCCGAAGCTGTACATTGCTCTGGGTATCTCGGGCGCAATCCAGCACAAGGCTGGTATGCAGGATTCCGAGTGCATCGTAGCGGTTAACAAGAACGATACCGCTCCGATCTTTGACGTAGCTGATTACGGCATCTGCGGCGACCTGTTCAAGGTAGTTCCGCTGATGATCGAGGCAATCCGCGCTGCAAAGGCTGGCAAGTAAGATTGAATCGAAAATCCCCGAGGAGAAATCCCCGGGGATTTTTTTGTAACGGAAAGCACCGCACTCCTAATTGAAGTTTGGATCAAACCTTTTCAAAGGTTTGCGGGTTCTCAGGGCAGAGCCCTGAGTCGGACTCCGCAGAGTCCGAAACTCCCCTTTTGAAACCCGGTGTCCGCCCCGGGTTTCAACCAAAACAAGCCAAAAAGGAAAGACCGTCCCTTCGGACGGTCTTTCCTAATGAGCGCACTTTGTGCGCGAAGTATTGCGCGACCTGCGGGTCGCGCTTTTTTATTATTTTTAGTTGATTTTCGCAAAGCGAAAATCAAGAAAGAGTTCCGCGCTCTGCGGAGCGCGTCTCAGGGCTCTGCCCTGAGAACCCGCAGCCTTTCGAGAAAGGCTGGCGAAAGCTTCAGTGATTGGTGCGGTACTTTAACCGCCGTGTCTGACTCCACACACCGGGCACAGTGGTCGTCTCGCGTCGATCATCTGATGCAGAGCATCGAGTGCATCCGACAAACTACCCACCTGATCGATCAGACCACACGCGACGGCCTCCTCCCCTGACACGATGGTACCGGTATCCGCGGACAATTCTGCGGTCTCCATCATCATTCTGGTGAATTCCTTTGCTGATACATGACTGTGTGCGGTAATAAACCCGACAATCCGCTCCTGAATCTTCTGAAAATAGGTGTAAGTCTGGGGTGAAGCGATGACCGTACCGCTCATGCGCACCGGATGGATGGTCATAGCAGCCGAGGGCGCGATAAACGAGCGTTTAGCCGCGACGGCGAGCGGCACGCCGATGGAGTGACCGCCGCCGAGGACGAGGGAAACAGTAGGCTTTCGCATTCCTGCGATGAGTTCGGCGATGGCGAGGCCGGCTTCGACGTCGCCGCCGACCGTATTGAGCAGTACGAGCAGGCCGTCGATCTCGTCGGACTCCTCAACCGCGGTGATTTGAGGGATAATATGCTCGTATTTGGTGGTTTTGGTCTGCTGGGGCGCTTCCATGTGGCCTTCGATCTGGCCGACGATGGTGATGGAGTGGATGACACCGCGGCGGGTGCGAGCGGTGACCGAGCCGGTCTGGGCGATGTTATCCACAGGTGTGGACGATTGGGCTTCCTGATCCATAGCGAAAAAGACCTCCTTGCAAGTAGTGGCGAAAAGTGGGATGCAGGCGGCGCGCCGCCGGGCATCATTTGATATTGTGCGCGGAAATGGACGATTTTACGCTCTGTATACCTGTTTTTTTGTGATTTTGTACGTTTGTTCGCATTAACTTAGAGTTATCAACAATGTCCACAAAGTTATCCACAGAGAAGATGTGTATTGTGGAAAAAAGGGGTTATACCATAAGTAATGAAAAAAGGGTCAATTTCCGTGGAAAAAAGGCGATGATAACGTCGAGTTATCAACAATGTCCACAGAGTTATCCACAAACGGGGAGGGACAGAAAGCGGCAGGAAACTATACGAAAGGTAATGAATCGGGAACAGAAGCGGGAAAAACAGAGCGTTCGACAGAAAGCCTCAACCGAAAGTTATCAACAATGTCCACAGGTTTATCCACAGTTATCCACAGAGGGATGCAGCCTTTCGTAACAAAAAATTTGCAAAAAACTTTCGGATTTCGTAGATTCTGCTGAACAACTATGATATAGTTATATTTATAAAAAGAACGCCCGACGCCATCGGGGAATGTATCCAAATAGGGATGCGTCTATGCATCAGAAAAATACAGGGAATGGAGAATAAGATATGCCTATGGTGGAAGTCCGCATGCTGGGACGTTTCGAAATCTATGTGGACGATCAGCTGGTCAGCGGTCAGATTGGCCGATCGAAAAAGCTCAAACATCTGGCCGAATACCTGATCTTAAACCACGACCGCGCCGTGCCGAATGACGAGATTATTGAGGCGCTGTGGCCGGGACAGGAGAGCAAGAATCCGCGCAATGCGCTGAAGATTCTGGTGCATCGTCTGCGCATGACGCTTGCAGCAGGCGGCGCGCCGGAAGACATGGAGTTCATCATTGCCCGTCAGCGTTCGTGCCGATGGAATCCGGCGCTGGACTGCATTTATGACTTCGAGCACTTCGAGGCACTGTGCACGGCAGGCCTGTCCGGCCGCGCGAGTGAGGAAACCGCACGCGTGCGTCTGCTGGACGCGTGCAAGCGCTATCGCGGACGATTTTTGTCGGATGCAGGCGGAGAACTGTGGGCATCCGGCCCCGAAATCCGCATGCACACCTATTACCTGCGCGCGGTGCATCGCCTGATCGAGATTCTGCGCGGCCGCGGACAGTTCGACCAGATCATCGCGCTGTGCCGGGACGCACTGGAGATCGACCAGATGGACGAGTCGATCAACCGCGAGCTGATTTTTGCACTGGCTGAGAGCGGCCGCAATCAGGAGGCCATCCAGCATTATAACCAGATTACCGAGCTTTACTACAACCAGCTCGGCGTGCAGCCGTCCGAGGAACTGCGCGGTCTGTACCATCGTATTGCAGCGGTGGAACGCAAAGTGGGTGCGGATATCGACTCGATTTGCGCCGATCTGCGTGAGAGCGATACCCAGCCGGGTGCATTTGTATGCCCGTACGAGATTTTCAAGGATATTTACCGCCTGGAAGCGCGCAGCCTGGCACGCTATGGCGGCAGAGCGTTCATCGGTCTGCTGACCGTCACCGATAACCGCGTCTGCCAGCCCGAAAGCCGCGTGCTGGCGAAGGTCATGGAGCGTTTGATCGAGAGCGCACGCATGAGCCTGCGCCGCGGCGATATGATCGCCAGATATAGCCCGGCTCAGATCGTGGTCATGCTGCCCACGGTCACGTATGAAATGGGTCAGATGGTGTGCGAACGCCTGACCCGTAACTTTAAGCGTGAAAATCCGGCAATGAACGTCGCGATCTCGTATAATTTGAGACCGATGGAACCGCCCCGTGCAAGTGATAAAGAAGAATATCACATGTAAGGTAATCACCGAATCAATCCCGCCCGCAGGTGACAAGCGGGTCCGGGTCTGCGACCCGGCGCGATCCAGCCGCGCAGGCTGGCCGCTCGCCGCAGCGAGCGGAATCCCCTTTTGATTCCCGGTGTCCGACCCGGGAATCAACCAAATTAAAAACACAAGCGCCGTCCGCAGACGGCGCTAACTTTCCGTTTTCCGTTCATGGCTTGGCCGAGCAAGTCGGCCACAGCCTTACGGGAAAATACCCCACCGGGGTATTTTCTAAATCCGCAAGGCTCATGAAAAGACCGTCTCATCATGAGACGGTCTTTTCCATTTCCTCCCTTTCCCCTCTCCTCCCCCACCCCAACCCGTTCCCAATCCGAAACCCTTTTCCTCTCTCCAAACCCACTTTTTCTTGCGCCCTATCCACGCAAAATCATAACATTCCGCACCCTGTATCCCTTTATTTCTTTATCGCATCAGCGTTAAAGCAACTTCAAGCTTATCCCTTGAATGATGCAATAAACTGTGCTAGAATAGAGCCACGCGGTGTGATTTCCGCAGAAGGGGTAACAAACAATGAAAGAAAGAGAAAAGTTTAGTTCCAGACTGGGCTTCATCCTGATCTCTGCCGGATGCGCCATCGGTCTGGGTAACGTCTGGCGCTTTCCGTACATCACCGGCCAGTATGGCGGTGCAGCCTTCGTGTTCATCTACCTGCTGTTCCTGCTGATCCTCGGACTGCCCATCATGGTTATGGAGTTCTCGGTCGGCCGAGCAAGTCAGCTCTCCGCCGCCCGCTCGTTCCATAAGCTTGAACCCAAGGGCAGTAAATGGCACCTGTACAGCTACGGCGCGATGCTGGGCAACTATCTGCTCATGGCATTCTATACCACCGTCGGCGGCTGGCTGATCGCCTACGTCTATAAGATGGCGAAGGGCGAGTTCGTAAACGTTGACCCGGACTATATCACCGGCTCGTTCAGCACCATGCTGCAAAGCCCGGGCTATATGACCATCTGCATGGCAGTTGTCGTTTTGGCTTGCTTCGCGGTCTGCTCGTTCGGCCTGCGCGGCGGCGTTGAGAAGATCAATAAGATCCTCATGCTCGGCCTGCTGGCAATCATCGTCGTGCTGGTGTTCCGCTCGGTCACCCTGGACGGCGCAGCGGCTGGTCTGGAATTCTACTTAAAGCCCGATTTCTCCAAGCTGTACGAGGCAAAGGGCGGCCTGTTCGAGTCCATCTTTGCTGCAATGGGTCAGGCATTCTTCACCCTGTCGCTTGGTATCGGCGCACTGGCTATTTTCGGCTCGTACATTGACAAGGAGCGCTCGCTGACCGGCGAAGCGATCTCCATCACCATTCTGGATACCTTTGTCGCACTGATGGCGGGCATGATTATCTTCCCGGCCTGCTCGGCATTCGGTATTCAGGCAGACTCCGGCCCGAACCTGCTGTTCATCACCCTGCCGAACATCTTCAATCAGATGGCAGGCGGACGCATCTGGGGCACGCTGTTCTTCATGTTCATGGCAGCGGCTGCCTTCACGACCATCATCGCGGTATTCGAGAACATCATCTCGTTTGCGATCGACCTGTGGGGCTGGAGCCGTAAGAAGGCGATCATCCTCAACCTGATCTTCATTCTGATCATCTCCATGCCGTGTATCCTGGGCTTCAATCTGTGGAGCGGTTTCCAGGTACCGCATGTCGGCAACATTCAGGATCTGGAAGACTTCATCGTCTCTAATAACCTGCTGCCGCTGGGTTCTGTGGTCTATCTGCTGTTCTGCACCTCGCGTTACGGCTGGGGCTGGAAGAACTTCATCGCAGAGGCAGATACTGGCAACGGTCTGAAGTTCCCGAGCAAGCTGCGGTTCTACTTCACCTGGATTCTGCCGCTGATCGTCCTGTTCATCTTCGTGATGGGCTACATCCAGAAGTTTGGCGCATAATCGCGCACATCAAGCGTTACATTGACCTTGAACACACGCAGGGGCGTGTCCCCTGCGTGTGTTTTGTATTCTGAGAGGAAAAAAACTATGCAAAATCGAGAGACCTTTGGCTCGCGACTGGGCTTTATTCTGATCTCTGCGGGCTGTGCAATCGGCCTGGGCAACGTCTGGCGATTCCCGTACATTACGGGTAAGTATGGCGGCGCGGCATTTATCCTGCTGTATCTGGCATTTCTGCTGCTGTTCGGTATTCCGGTTATGACGATGGAATTCTCGGTCGGACGCGCATCGCGCCGGTCGATTTCGCGCTCGTTCCACGAGCTCGAACCCAAGGGCACCAAGTGGCATTGGTGGAGCTTCTTTGGCATCGCGGGCAATATCATCCTGATGATGTTCTACACCACCATTGCAGGCTGGATGTTCATTTACTTCTATAAGTACGTTGCCGGTTCGTTCTCGTCCATGAGCGCAGCCGAAGTCGGACAGGCGTTTGAGAAGATGACCGGTGACCCGGTGGTCAGCACGATTGCAATGGGTATCGCCGTTGTTCTGGGCTTTGCCGTGTGCTCGCTGGGCGTTAAGGAAGGCGTTGAGGCGGTCAATAAGAAGATGATGGCGCTGCTGATCGTGCTGATGGCAGTCCTTGCCATCCGTTCGATCACGCTGGACGGCGCACAGGCCGGCCTGCAGTACTACCTCATCCCGGATTTCAGCAAGATCACCGAAAACGGTGTTTGGAACGTCATGTACCAGGCGATGAGCCAGGCATTCTTTACCCTGTCGGTCGGCATGGGCGGCATGGCGATCTTCGGCTCGTACATCGGCCGCGAGCGCTCGCTGCTCGGTGAGTCCATCAACGTTGCCGCACTCGATACCTTTGTCGCACTGTGCTCCGGTCTGATCGTTATTCCGGCATGCTTTGCCTTTGACGTAGACCCGGGCTCGGGCCCTCCGCTTATCTTCATCACCCTGCCGAGCGTTTTCGAGCAGATGCCGGGCGGCCGCTTCTGGGGTGCGCTGTTCTTCCTGTTTATGATCTTCGCGGCTATGTCCACGGTCATCGGTGTTATGGAGAACATTATCTCGTGCTTTACCGACCTGTTCCCCAACCTGTCGCGTAAAAAGATGTGCCTCATCGGCACCATCGGCCTGTTTGTTCTGTCGCTTCCGGCAGTCCTGGGCTTTAACCTGTGGAGCGATGTCCAGCTGCTGGGCGGTAATATCCTGGATTTCGAAGATTTCCTCGTGTCCAATAACATCCTGCCCATCGGCTCGTGCATTTACGTCCTGTTCTGCTGCCTGAAGAACGGCTGGGGCTGGAAGAACTTCATGGCTGAGGCAAATAGCGGTAAGGGTCGAAAGTTCCCGAATTGGGCAAGAGGCTATTGCACAGTCGTCGTCCCGATCGCGATTGTGGTGATTCTGGTCATGGGTTATATCACAAAGTTTGCGGGTTAAGGAAGAAAACCCGCCCGCAGGCGAAAACGGGTCCGGGCCTGAGGCCCGGCGCGGTCCAGCCGCGCAGGCTGGCCGCCGTCCGCAGACGGCGGAATCTTCTTTTGATTTTCCCGATCCCCCGCGAGGGAAAATCAACTAAAATAAAAAAATAATCGCTCGCCGCAGCGAGCGAAATACTTCGCGCACAAAGTGCGCTCATGGGAAAGACCGTCCGAAGGGACGGTCTTTCTTTTTTGTTTGTTTCGGCCCCCACCCGGGTCGGACACCGGGTTTCAAAAGGGGAGTTTCGCGTCCTGCGGGACGCGACTCAGGGCGCTGCCCTGAGAACCCGCAAACCTTTGAAAAGGTTTGATCCAAACTTCAATTTTGGGTGCTTACTTTTCCTCTTCCGATCGAAAATCCTTTGGTTTCTGTCCGGTCGCTTTTTTAAACAGCTTGGAGAAATACACCGGGTCGGGAATGCCGACCGCTTCGGCGATCTCATACGTTTTCATTGCCGTCGTGCGCAGCAACACCTTCGCACGCTCGATACGCACCTGCTGGATATAGCCACTGATATTCTGTCCCACTTCCCTTTTAAACAGCTTACTCAGATAGCTCGCGGACAGATGGACATAATCCGCCAGACCCTCAAGCGACAACTCCCCGGCATAATTCTGGTCAATGTACTGCTTGACGCGGAACACCAGATCGTCCAGATCGGTTGCATTCATGCAGATGCGGTCGAGGACGGCGGTGAGATAGCCGCGCAGCAGCTGCTCGATGTCGTCAATCGCACCGCTGTCGAGCAGTGCACGTTCGCTGGCAAGCGAGGCATCGGTCAGCAAAATTTCAAGGTTATAGCTGATCAGCAAACCTTGACCGCACTCGTACAGAATGACCGCAATGCGGCGCACACTGGGGAACGGGATGGCTTCCCGGCGCAGATAGGCGAACAGACGGTCGAGACCGCTGATGACCGCGCCGCGGTTGCGGTTTTCCAATGCACTCTGGATAGTGCGCAGCTCCTCGGTGATGCGGGAGGCGTGCAGGTCGGACAGGACGGGCAGCTGACCATAGGAAATGACCGGCATCTGGGGGCTGTACTCGGCGAGCTGCTGGGCGTGGTCGGCCTCGCGTGCCGCGTCGGACAGTTCGAGCGGGCTGTGATGGTGCGCGCTGATGCCCACGGTGATCTGAAAGTCGGTGGTCTGCTGAACGGTCTGCACGACCTGATGGCAGGCCTCGGTCGGGTCAAAGCCGACCGGTGCGCACAGAATGATGTAGCAGAACCGCTCGCCGCGCGGGATGAAATAGATCGTGTGCTCGCCCATCGCCTGCCGCCACATCTCGCGCACTTCGCTCTGAAAGGCGATGCGGTCGGCTTCGGTGTGGATGTCGTCCAGACCGAAGCGCAGCACGTAGCAGCTGGACAGATCGAGTCCGAGCGCGTTGGTGCGCTCCATGGTGTAGAGCAGCGACTGCACTGGGTCGAAAATCAGCTGGTGCAGGAACAGCTCGCACGCCAGCACGTCGGCCTGCTTGTCGGTCTTGCGCACCTGATCTTCGGCCAGACGCTGTTTTGCCTTGTCCAGCGCGGCGAGCAGACTGTCCTCCGAGGTCGGTTTGAGCACAAAGTCGACCACACGGTAGTTGATGGCCTGCTGGGCGTAGGAAAAGTCGGGGAAGCCGGTCAGGATGATGACCTTGCAGGCCGGGTGGTTCTCGCTGATCCACCGGGCAAGCTCCAGACCGTCCACCTCGGGCATACGGATATCTGAGATCACAATATCGGGCGCTTCCTGCGCGAATTGCAGCATGGCCTCGCGGCCGTCGCGTGCGATGTTTAAGATATGGCAATCGTGGGCAGCCCAGTCGATCGCGTGCGACAGTGCGCTCAAGATCGCTGGTTCATTGTCCACCAGAAGTACGTTGTACATCGTGTTCTCCTTCCGTTTTGTCGATGGGAATGATGATCAGCACGACCGTGCCGGTGCCCGGCATGGAACTCATGCGGAATGTGCCGTTTGTCCCATACATAAGTTCCAGGCGTTTGCGGATGTTGTCGAGGGCGATGTGGTTGTGCGCACCGGGCGACACCGCACCCTGTAAAAAGCCCACGCCGTCATCCTCCACGCGGATGTAGACGCTGTCGTCCTCCTCCCAGATTTTGACGCTCACCTTGCCGCCGCCGCGCTTGGGTTCCAGACCGTGCACGACCGAGTTTTCCACCAGCGGCTGAATGGTGAGCTTGGGGAGGTAGTAATCGAGGATAGACGGGTCGGCATAGTCGATTTCGTATTGCAGCGCGTTTTCAAACCGCGCTTTTTGCAGGTCGAGGTAGTAGCGCACGTAGGCAAGTTCCTGCCGGAACGTGACCTTGGGCGCACCGTTTTTGCCGATCGTGCCGTGCAGCAGACCGGCGAGGTCGGTGACCATGCGACTGGTCTCCTTCTGCCCTGCCTCCATGCAGCGCAGGTTGATGACCTGTAAGACATTGAAGATAAAGTGGGGATTGATCTGCGCTTCGAGCATTTTAAACTCGCTTTCGCGCAGCAGCACGCCCTTTTTGTAGGCATCCTGATAGAGGTCGGTGAGCGTGTCGGCCATGCGGTTGAAGGTGTCGGCCATGCCGGCAAGCTCCTGATATTCGGGCGCGTCCATGCGCACCGATAAATCGCCCTCAGCCATGCGGTCGAGTGTCTGCTGGGTGTGCGCGAAGGGACGGAGCAGACCGTGGTAAGCGTAGATTGCCGAAATCAGCACGCCGATGAAGATGAGGCTGGTCAGCAGGACGTACCAGGCCGCCGTCGTGTGCACGCCGGTCAGGATTTCGCGCTGCGGGACGCAGACGTCCAGAATCATGTCACCGACCGCCGCGCGACAGTGCAGATAATCGCCGCCCGCCCAACGGATGACCTGAGAGACCCCGTTTGACGTGCCGTCCAGCGTGCGCAGATCGACCAGCAGATCACCGACCAGACGATCGCTTGCCGCATAGAGCAGATTGCCCTGTGCGTCGGACAGCATGACCTCGGCGCCCGGGTAGACCGACTGGAGCGGAGCTGCGTCGATGAGCGCAGCGGTGTCCACTTCCAGAATGAGCTTGCCCAGACAGCGCGCGGGGTCGTTGAGCGAGTTGTAATCGACGACCATATAGGAATATTCTGCGTTATTGGTGAGCGCAATCAGCGACTGGGTCGAGTTGCGGTCGGGAAACAGACGAAATACTGTTTCCAAACGGCCATACTCAGCCTGATAGATGCCGCTGCGCGAGGCCGGAAAAGCGACGCCGTCCTGCCGAAACAGGAAGATCGAGTGTACATATTGATCGTCCCAGGCGGCATTGAACAGGGTCGCCCGACCGATCTCCTGTTGTACCAGTTCGGCCTGTGTGCCGACCGGGTTTTGACTGCTATGCATGACCGATTGCACGGTATCGCTGCCGAGGGTGAAATAAATGATACTCTGCGCCTGACTGAGCGCATCGGTCGTGGAATTTACCAGCTGATCGGTATAATATTGCGTCATGTGCTCGGCCTGTGTGCGCATCTGACGGGAGACAAAACCGAAGAAGAGCAGCAGAGAGGCGGCAAGGGGAATGATAATCGCGGCGAGCATGAGGCGCAGGCCGGTGCGCAGCAGCGACTTTTTGGACTTGTTTTGACGCATCTGCTCAGTGTGTTGCATCGGGTATCCCTCCCATTCCTTTGTATCATATCACATTTCCCCGCGAAACGGCAGGGGTATTTTTGTTTCCTTTGACCGATTCACAGTTCAAATTATTACTACAAACCGACCAATTATTCCCTACTTTCGGACATTGCCCATGTGCTAAAATAGAGCCAAGAGAGAGGTAGGCAACAAAGGCCGACCGGAAAGAAGAAGAGGAGGAACCAGAAAATGAAAAAGAGATTGACCGCACTTGCACTGGCGGCTCTGATGACCGCGGGCTGTCTGTCCGGCTGTGGCGGCGGCACCGAGACCACCGATGAGGGCGCAAGCACCGAGTCCACCGGCAGCGAGATCGTCATCAATTACCCCACCTTCCAGTGTGGCGTCAACACCGCATCACCGGTAGTCGATCAGCTGATCGAGGAGTTCAACGCAGAGTACGCAGGCAAGTACCGCATCCAGAAGGAAGACGTACCGGGCGATGCAAACTACGTTGATAAGATCAAGGTACAGCTGGGCACCGGCGATCTGCCCCCGGTTGTATACGGCGGCGGTTACAACCTGCTCGACCTGGCACTGGCAAAGGACGTCGTTGTTGACCTGACTCCTTATGTTGAAGCTGACCCCGAGTGGAAGGCACTGTACTCCGACGTTGCACTGACCACCAACTCCCGCGACGGCAAGATCTACGCATCTTCGTCCGAGGGCAGCCTGGTCGGTTACTTCTACAACAAGGATCTGTTCGCACAGGCTGGCATCGACGCACCGGCAACCACCTGGGACGAGTTCTGGCAGCAGTGCGATAAGCTGAAGGCAGCAGGCATCACGCCTCTGGCACTGGATACCGCAGATTCCGCATGGGTTACCTCGCTGTGGGCAGGCGCAATGATCGCAACCAGCGGCGACGAGGGTTACGAGTTCATGAAGCAGATGAACCCGATCGACTACAACAACCAGCCCACCATCGACGCATTCACCAACGTACAGAAGATGCTGCAGGAGTACACCACTCTGGATGCGATCGGCGGTAAGTACGAGCACGCAGCAAACAACTTCCTGTCCGGCCAGGCTGCAATGATCGCAAACGGCCCCTGGATGATCGGTGACTTCTCCGATGAGACCAAGACCACCGCAGACTTCGCTGACAAGGTTGGCGTAGCAATCTTCCCGGGCAACTTCGTATACGACGCACCGATTCAGGGCTACTTCGTCACCAAGCAGGACGATCCGGCACTGGAAGAGGCAGCTGTTGAGATGGTTAAGTTCTTCACCTCTGCACATGCACAGCAGGTAGCGCTGGAAGTACAGGGCATGGTACCGGCTTCCTCGTCTGTTGAGATCACCGAGACTGCAAAGCAGAATTATCCGCTGCTCGTCGAGTTCCTCGACCTGGCAGAAGGTGCAACCGTGCGCACGGATAACCTGCAGGCAACCATGTACCCGAACCTGCTGGATGTTGTATCGCAGGATCTGCCGCTGCTGGCTTCTGGCGAGATGACCGCAACCGAGTTCTGCCAGACTCTGAGCACCGAAGCTGCAAAGAATCAGTAATGAAAGTTTGGAAGGGAAAAAGCCTGCCTGAGGGGCAGGCTTTTTCACCCCAAAAAAGGAGAAACAACGAGGGAGGATGACCCTGCATGAAAGTAAAAAAGGCCTGGATACCGATTTTTCTGGCCCCGGCGGTGATCCTGTTTCTGCTGATCTATGCGGTGCCGCTTGTCATGGTCTTCGCGACCTCGCTGTGCGAGTACAAGCTGACATCCAAGAGCATCACATTCATCGGCTTGCAGAATTACATCGACCTGTTCCAAGACCCGGCATTCCACACAGCATTCACCAACACTATCATCTGGATTTTGATTCACTGCATCCTGCATGTGGCAATGGGCTGCCTGATTGCGCTGCTGCTCTATAAGAAGCCGCGCGGCTGGAAGTTCATCCGTACCGCATACATGGTGCCGAACATCATCTCGAACGCTGCAATGGGTATGATTTTCGTCAACATTTTCAACCCGCAGTTCGGTGTTGTCAACTCGATCCTGAAGATGGTCGGCTTGGAAGAGCTGACCCACAACTGGCTGATGGACACGACGACCGCGTTCCCGTCGGTTACCATGGTCTGGTTCCTGTTCGCAGGCTACACCACGACGCTCATTCTGGCACAGGCGCTGTCGGTTGACGAGTCGGTGCTCGAGGCAGCACGTGTCGACGGCGCAACCAACTTCCAGATTGATATCTTCATTATGCTGCCGCTGCTCAAGAAGATCATCGGCACGACCATGGTCATGGCAGCAACCTACATGCTGCAGATGTTCGACCTGATCTACATCACCACCAACGGCGGCCCCGGCAAGACCACTACCAACCTGCCGCTGCTGCTGTACGGCGTATTCAAGTCGGAGAATAACTACGGCTACGCGAATACCATCGGTGTAATGATCATCGTCCTCGGCGCGATCGTCATGGTAACGATCAATAAGGCGCTCAAGGTCAACGAAGAAGATTATTAAGGAGGCGCTCGAATCATGAATCCCGCATGGCGTACTTTATCCGCAAAAGAGCGCATACTCTGTGTTCTGAAATACATCTTTCTAACGATCTGCGTCATCGTCGCGATCTTCCCGATTGCCTGGGTCATCATGTCGTCGTTTAAGACCAACGCCGAGATCCTGTCCAACGGCATCGGCCTGCCGTCGAGCTTCAGCCTGACCGGTTACGTTCAGGCACTCGCAATCTCCCCCATCCTCAAGTACTTTATGAACAGCGTCATCGTGGCCGTTGTCGCCACCGCAGCCAACGTCTTTTTCCTGGCAATGGCAGCGTACGTGTTCGCAAGATGCCAGTTCCGGCTCAAAAACGCACTGTATATGCTGCTCTCGCTGTCTCTGGTCATCCCCATGACCGCACTCTTAAACCCGGTGTACATCGTGGTTAACGGCATGGGTCTGGCAGACACCAAGACCGGCCTGATTCTGGTGTATACGGCACTGAACCTGCCGATGTCGCTGCTCATTCTGCGCGGTACCTTCCTTTCCATCCCCAAGAGCCTGGAGGAAGCCGCATACGTAGACGGCGCGGGCTTCTTCCGCACCTTTATCCAGATTATGATGCCGTGTGCCAAGGGCGGCCTTGCATCGGCTGCGGTTCTGGCATTCCTCAATAACTGGAACGAGTTTACTTTCGCATTGGTTCTGACCAGCGGTCAGGAAGCAAGAACACTGCCCCTGTCGCTGAGCTACTTTACCTCGCAGTTTAGCTTTAACTATACGGCGATGTTTGCGGCAATCACGATTGCGGTTATCCCGTCGATTGCAGTCTTTGCGATCTTCCAGGAACAGGTCGTATCGTCCCTGACCGCAGGCGCAGTAAAGGAATAATCCCGCCCGCAGGCGAAATGAAGCTTTCGCTCAAGCCTTTCTCGAAAGGCTTGCGGGTTCTCAGGGCAGAGCCCTGAGCCGTGTCCCGCAGGACACGGAATCCCCTCTTGATTTTCGCCTCGCGAAAATCAACAAAAATAAAAAGAAAAAGCGCATCCCGCAGGATGCGCAATCTCTGGAAAGACCGTCCGAAAGGACGGTCTTTCCTTTTTGTTTGTTTTGGTTGATTCCGGTCAACGACCGGAATCAAAAAGGGGATTTCGCCCGTTGCGACGGGCGACTTGAGGCTCTGCCTCAAGACTCCGCAAACCTTTGAAAAGGTTTGATCCAAACTTTATTTGTTCTTCTCCCCTTTTGCGTTCTTAGTCGCGATAGAACGCGCCAAATCCCAGATAGGTCATATACAGATCGTGCTTGGAAATGGTCTCGAACGGTGCGTGCATGGACAGAACCGGAACACCAGCGTCAACCGTATCAATGTTACGGTTTGCCAGATACATAGCGACCGTTCCGCCGCCGCCCTGATCGACACGACCGAGCTGGCCGGTCTGCCAAGTGATGCCAGCGCCGTCCAGAATGCAGCGCACCTGCGCCATCAGCTCAGCGGAAGCGTCCGAAGTCCCACTCTTGCCGCGTGCGCCGGTGTACTTGATGATTGCCATACCGCAGCCGATGCGGGCATCGTTGCGGCCCTCGGAAACCTCGGGGAAATTGGGGTCGAACGCGTTGCAAACGTCAGCCGACAGGCAGATGGAGTGCTCATAGCACTCGTCGGGCAGGACGTTCTGCGCACGGCACAGATCACCGAGGAAGGTGTCGAAGTGACGGCTCTGCATGCCGGTCACGCCGTCCGAGCCGATCTCTTCCTTGTCGACGAGCAGGCACAGGTTGGTGTGTACCGGAGTCTCGTCGGCATCGAGCAGCGCGGTTGCAGCCGGATAAGAGCAAACGCGGTCGTCGTGACCGTAAGCGCCGATCAGCGAGCGATCGAAGCCGATGTCGCAGGCGTTGAACGCCGGAACACAGGACAGCTCAGCCGACAGGAAATCAGCCTCGGTCATGCCGTATTCTGCGTTCAGGTACTCCAGAATGGCACGCTTGACGCGATCCTTGTCGCCGTCCGCACTGTTTTCGCTCGGGAACGAGCCGAGCAGGACGTTCATGTTTTCCGCCTTGATGACCTCGGTTGCCTTCTTGACCATCTGCTCGCTTGCCAGATGGGGCAGCAGATCGGTGATGACGAACTTGGGGTCGCCGGGCTTGTGGCCAACGTGAACGGGTACACGCTCGACCTTGCCGTCACGGCACACGCAGACCACGCCGCGCAGCTCGAGCGGGATAGCCAGCCAGTGATACTTCTTGATGCCGCCGTAGTAGTGGGTCTTGAAGTAAGCCATGCCGTCCTGCTCGTAGAGCGGAACGGTGCGGATATCGATGCGGGGTGCATCCAGATGGGCAGCAGTCAGACGAACACCGTCGGACAGCGGAGCCGAGCCGATGTGCGCCAGAATGATGCCCTTGTGACGGTTGATCTGGTAGAACTTGTCGCCGGGATTGACCGCCATACCGCGGACATAAGCCTTGTAGCCCTTGGCTTCAGCCATGCGCACGATTGCGTCGACTGCATCGCGTTCGGTCTTGCCCTCGTCGAGGAATGCCTTGTAGCCCTCGGCATAGTCCATGCAAGCCTTTTTGTCGAGCTTGTCATAGCCCGGCTTTTTGTCATAGAACAGTTCCATAGTGGTGATGCTCCTTTTATGGGTAGAAAAATTGGTTGTAAGAACGAATTAGCAAATTTCGCGGAGCGAAATTCCGGGATTCCAAAGGGACGAGTCCCTTTGGTCCGTCCAGGTGAAACCTGGCCGCGTCCCGCAGGACGCGGAATTCCCCTTTTGATTCCGGCCAAAGCCGGAATCAACGAAACTCTCGTTTCAAAGCGCGACGCGCACGTCGCGCAATTCCCCTGCGCGCTAAGCGCGCTCATGGAATCCGTTCCCACGGGAACGGATTCCCCATCCTCCACCCTTTCTGCGCACCCTTCGTTTGAAAGACCGCAGTCAGGATGCGGGTGGGAAACCCAATCCGCCGGATTGGGTTTCCATGAGCGCACTTTGTGCGCGGAGTATTTCGCTCGCTGCGGCGAGCGATTATTTTTTGTTTTGGTTGAAACCCGGGTCGGACACCGGGTTTCAAAAGGGGATTTCGCCGTCTGCGGACGGCGACTCAGGGCTCTGCCCTGAGAACCCGCAAACCTTTGAAAAGGTTTGATCGAAACTTCAATTATGGGTGCGGTGTTGGGCGGGATTCAGCGCAGCTGACCGCACAAAATCTCGACTTGTTTCTGGAGTTCCTCTAAACTTCCGTTATTCTCCAGCACAAAATCGCATTTCTCGCGATAAAAAGCCTCATCTGGCTGTGCGTCGATACGTGCGGCGGCGGCGGTTTCGCTCAAACCATCGCGCTGCATAATGCGCTGGATACGGGTCTCACGCGAGGCGACCACGCCGATGACCGCGTCGCACGAGCGATCAAACCCGGTTTGAAACAGGGTGGGTGCGTCGTAGAGGATGCGGTCGATGCCCTGCTCTGCCAGCTTGTGAAACTCCTGCTGACTCGCCTGCCAGATGTGCGGACGGGTGATGTCGTTGAGCTGCCCAAGGCGTGCGGGGTCAGAAAAGACAACGCTTGCCAGCTTGGGGCGGTCGAGCGCACCCTCTGGGGTCAGGATGTCCCCAAAGGCGAGATGTAATGCATCGAGCAGGGCGCTGCCGGGGACGCACAGACCGCGATAGACCGCGTCGGCATCCACCCAGCCAAAGCCGTTTTGGACGAGCAATGCAGCGGCAGCGCTTTTTCCCGCGCCCGAACCGCCGGTCAGACCATAAATTTTCATGGTGTTACACCTCGATAACGTGGAAACCGGCCGCTTTTTTGAGGCGATTGGCGACGGCCAGACCGATGCCCGAGTCGTCGGGACACTGGGCGAAGATGGCGGTCACGTCGGTTTCGTCGAAGGCGCGGAGCGCGTCGAAGATGGCGTGCGCCTGTGCGGCCTGATCGTCCGAGCGGCCAATGGTGCGCACGATGTGACCGGGGAAACGGTCTGCGAACTCGTCGAAGCAGATGACGCCCGATTGACCGGTCAGCTGCGACGCGATGTAAGCCGCACCCTTTTCCGGGTCGCCGCAAACGGCGGTTACCGGTGCATGGGGCGCATAGTGGCGGTACTTCATGCCGGGTGCGGAGACGCGCACGTCGTCACCGATCTGCTCACGGACGGCGCGGTCGACCTCGACCGGACCGAGAACGGCCTCGAGCTGTTCGAGCGAGATACCGCCCGGACGGAGCAGACGGGGCTTGTCACCTGCGAGCGAAATGACGGTGGATTCCACACCGACCGCGCATGCGCCGCCGTCCACAACGGCAGCGATCTTGCCCGCCATGTCTTCCATGACGTGCGCCGCGGTGGTGGTGGAGGGACGGCCGGAGGTGTTAGCCGAGGGCGCGGCGATGGGCACGCCTGCGGCGCGGATGACCGCGCGAGCGACCGGATGGGAGGGCAGACGGATACCCACGGTGTCAAGACCTGCCGAAACTTCGACCGGAATGCGGTCGGACTTGGGCAGAATGATGGTCATGGGGCCGGGCCAGTAGGCGTCGGCCAGACGGCGGGCAGCCTCGGGAACGTCGGAGACCAGCGGATAGATCTGGTCGAAGTCCGCGATGTGAACGATCAGCGGGTTGTCCATCGGACGACCCTTGGCGGCGAAAATCTGGCGCACAGCGTTCCCGTCGAGCGCGTTCGCGCCCAGACCGTATACGGTTTCGGTGGGAATGCCGACGACCTGCCCGCTGGCCAGCATTGCACCGGCCTGTTCAATCGCGCCCGCATCCTCGGGATGCAGAAGCAAGGTATTCATAGCATACACTTCCTGTTATGGTAAGATAAAATAATACAATGAGTTTAGGTTAACTTTCTTCCTGCGCCTGTAATTTGCGGGCGGTGTCGGCGGTGATGAGTGCGTCAAGGACTTCGTCGAGGTCGCCGTCCATGAACTGAGACAGCTTGTAGATAGTGAGCTTGATGCGGTGATCGGAGACGCGGTTTTCCGGGAAATTGTACGTGCGGATGCGCTCGGAGCGGTCACCGGTGCCGACCTGCGCCTTGCGCTCGGCCGCGATGGCGGCGTTCTGCTTTTCGCATTCCGCCTCGTACAGACGGGTGCGCAGTACGCGCATGGCCTTGTCACGGTTTTTGTGCTGGCTGCGCTCGTCCTGACACTCGACCACCGTGCCGGTGGGCAGATGGGTGATACGGATAGCGGACTCGGTCTTGTTAATGTGCTGACCGCCCGCACCGGACGAACGGAAGGTATCGATTTTGAGGTCGGCGGGGTTGATCTGGAAGTCGACCTCCTCGGCCTCGGGGAGTACCGCGACGGTGACGGTCGAGGTGTGTACACGACCCTGGCTCTCGGTTTCGGGGACGCGCTGCACGCGGTGTACACCCGACTCGAATTTCAGACGGGAGTATACGCCGTCTCCCGAAATCTGAAAGACGACTTCCTTGCATCCGCCGAGCTCGGTCTGATTGATGGACAGGATTTCCACCTGCCAGCCGCGCTTTTCGGCGTACATGGAATACATGCGGAAGAGCGAGTGCGCAAACAGTGCCGACTCCTCACCGCCCGCACCGCCGCGAATCTCGACGATGATGTTCTTGTCATCGTTGGGGTCACGGGGCAGGAGTAAGATTTTGAGTTCTTCTTCGAGCTGCTGTATACGCGCTTGCGCCTCGGATAATTCCTCCTGCGCGAAGTCGCGCAGCTCGGGATCGCGCATCAGCTCCTGCGCCTCGTCGATCGTGCGCAGCGCATCCTCGCGTGCACGGATGGCGTGAACGATGGGCTCTAAGCGATTGCGTTCTTTGAGGAGTTTTGCCGCGGCTGCGGGGTCATCGTAAAGACCGGGCGCAGACAGACGGGCTTCGACCTCATCAAAGCGTGCGACCAGAGCGCTGAGTTTATCGAGCATAGAAAAAAACCTCTTGTTGTGGATTGAAAGAAACGTAGTTGCGGAAAGCACCGCAGCCCCAAATGAAGCTTTCGCCAGCCTTTCTCGAAAGGCTGCGGGTTCTCAGGGCAGCGCCCTGAGTCGCGCTCCGGCCCGTAGGTCACTATCCTTGTTCCCGCGCTGTGCGCGGATAAAATGAGTGCTAGAGCGCGAAACTCTCCTAATTGATTCCGGCCAAAGCCGGAATCAACAAAAAATAAATTGAAAGCGCTCGCCGCAGCGAGCAAGACTCTCTGCGCACCAGGCGCGCTCATGGAATCCGTTCCCGTGGAACGGATTCCACAACCCCCTACCCTTTCTGCGCACCCTCCGTTTGAAAGACCGCAGGCAGGATGCGGGTGGGAAAATCAATCCGCTGGATTGGTTTTCCATGAGCGCGCAATGCGCGCGGAGTATTTCGCTCGCTGAGGCGAGCGATTATTTTTTGGTTTTGGTTGATTCCGGTCGTTGACCGGAATCAAAAGGGGGATTTCGCCGTCTGCGGACGGCGACTCAGGGCTCTGCCCTGAGAACCCGCAAACCTTTGAAAAGGTTTGATCCAAACTTCAATGATTGGTGCGGTGCTATCCCTTAAAAATACCGTCCTGTCAAAATCAGTCCCAAAGTCGAGCAATACTCCCGCATGTGGGACGCGGCGGCGAGGGGCAGATTGGGGACGGGAGCGGGCACGCCGTAGGGGTCGAGTCCGGCCTGCTCCATGAGTTTACGTGCGCGGGCGAGGTGGAAGTCGCTGGAGATGACCGCGCAGCGGGACTCTTCCAGCGGATAGAGCGCCTTTGCGTTTGCGATATTTTGAATGGTATTGCGGGACTTATCCTCGATCAGCAGGCGGTCGGGGTCAGTGCCCAACGTGTCAACCATATATTGCCGCATCATGTGCGACTCGGGCATGGGTTCATTGGTGCCCTGACCGCCGCACAGGATGGCGATGGCATCCGGGTGCTCGTCCAGAAACGCATTTGCGGTTTTGAGTCGTTCGATGAGTGCATCGGACGGACGATCCTGCAAGATGTGTGCACCGAGGACGAGCACATACTGTGCATCATCGGCTTCGGGGTCGGCGTGTTCGCCGCTGATGATTAAACCCTGAATGCACACGAATGACACACAGAACAGGGCGAACAGCACGCGGCCGACTTGTGCCACGGCGCGTGCACCACGGTGACGTCGTCCCAGCCAAACCATCCACCCTTCTCCTGCACAGCATACGCCGAGGCCGCACAGGAAGTATCCACCGAAGCGAATCGGTGAATATGGAAGAAAGAACAGGCCAGGCACAAACAGTGTAATTGCTAAAATGAACCAAAATTTAGAACTTTTCCGCATGGCAAAACCTCTTTCGTGTGCACATTGAAACATGTACACATAGGCAGAACACAGAACGCGGAGATTCCATGTGCGCATCATGTGCACATGGAATCACTCAATCTGTGCCGCCAGTTCTTCCCATTGTGCCATCTTGTCCATGAGCTGTGCCTCAGCGTCGTCGCGCTGGTGCATCAGCTCCATGAGCTTGCCGGCATCCGCGCCGCACGCGGCCATCTCGTTCTCAAGAGCGCTCATGCGCTCCTCAAGCTGGGAGATTTCGCGCTCGAGCACGGCGACCTTCTTCGCGATGTTCTTGGTACCGCCCTTGGGCTTGGGTTTCTCCTGCTTTTCGGCCTTTTTGGGGGTCTCGACCACGGTGGACGCGGCCTGTTCGGCCTTTTGGCGTTCGCGGTAGGCCAGAAACGCCTCGTAATTGCCGGTAAAGTCGGTATATGTACCGTTTTCCAGGTAAATGATGCGGGTGGCGAAGCGGGAGACGAAATAGCGGTCGTGGCTGACGAAGAGCAGCGTGCCGGTGAACGCCTCGACGGCTTCCTCAATCCATTCGCGGCTCATGAGGTCTAGGTGGTTGGTGGGCTCGTCGAGTACGAGCATGTTGA
Organism: Butyricicoccus pullicaecorum; assembly: GCF_002160355.1. Lineage (NCBI taxonomy): Bacteria > Bacillati > Bacillota > Clostridia > Eubacteriales > Butyricicoccaceae > Butyricicoccus > Butyricicoccus pullicaecorum. Next base: position 44,122 of record NZ_NFKK01000004.1, on the reverse strand, counting down.
GCGGGTCGTACATCAGCTCGCACAGGCGCAGACGGCTTTTTTCGCCGCCCGACAGCGTGCGCACGATCTTGAGCTGATCTTCGCCCGAGAAGCGGAACGCGCCCAGACGGTTGCGGGCGGTCTGCATGGTGACATTTTTGTCGTAGATGAGGGTGTCGATCAGGTTTCTGCCCTCGTTTGCGAAGTGCACCTGCTGGGGCAGGTAGGCCGGGCGCAGTCCCTGACCCTTTTTGATGACGCCCTCGTCGGCGGTCTCGTCGCCCAAGATGATGCGCAGCAGGGTGGTTTTGCCCGCGCCGTTGTCGCCCAGAATGGCGACGCGCTCGCCGTTGTGTACGTTGAATGTTACGTCCTGTAATATTCTACGTCCATCATAACTTTTTGTAATACCTCGAACCTTGAGCACGTCCTCGGTCTCGTAGTTGGGGTCACCGAAGGAGACCGACATTTTCTTGTCCTTCTTGGGTCGATCGGTGACCTTCATGCGTGCGATGCGCTTTTCGATGGACGCGGCACGCTTGGCCAGCTTTTCGGTGCCGTGCTCGTGCATCTTGCGTGCGGTGGTTTCCAGACGCTTGAGCTCGGCCATCTGGTTTTCGTGTTCCGCCATGCGCTGTTCGTAGCGGCGCTCGCGCTCCTCCGCATAATAGGAGTAGGAGCCAGCGTAGAACTCGCAGGTGGTGTCGTGGATTTCAATGATGCGGTCACAGCACTGGTCGAGGAAATAGCGGTCATGGGAGACGGTGACGACCGTGCCCGTGTACGTTTCCAGATAATCGCCCAGCCAGCGCACCGCGTCGAGGTCTAAGTGGTTGGTCGGCTCGTCGAGCAGCAGAATATCGGTCTGCTCGAGGATGATGCGCGCCAGATTGACGCGAGTCTTTTCGCCGCCGGACAGCTGGGAAAAGAGCTGCGTGCGCTGTGCGCGCGGGATTTCCAGACCGTTGCACACCTTATCGACCTCAAAATCGTGGTCGTAACCGCCGAGCGCGTCCAGTTTCTGCTGGAGCGCACCGTAGCGGTGCAGCAAGCTGTCGTTGTCGGGGTGCTGCTCCATCTGGGCTTCCAGCTCGTCCATCGCGGCGCGTACCTCGTGCGCACGGGCAAAGGCGGTGCGCAGGACGTCCTCGACGGTGGCGGCGGGATCGTAGACCGGCATCTGGTCGATGACACCGACCGTGCGGCCTGCGCCGATGGAGACGTGACCGTCGTCGTAGGGCAGACGGCCGGCGATGATGTGCAGGAGCGTGGTCTTGCCCGCACCGTTCGGCCCTAAGATGGCGACTTTCTCACCCGGCTGGATGTCGAAATTGAGACCGGACAGGATGAGGCGATCGCCGTAGTATTTTGTCAGATTTTGTATGGTAATATCAGCCAAAAGCAGTTCCCTCCAAAGGAAAGAATAGAAAAAACCTGAAAAAAGGGCCGAGACAGGCCCTTTTGGTTCAGTGGTTGGCGGAGAACGGGGTTAGTGCTTGTCCTCGCTGACCGGAGCCTCTTCGGTGGGCTCAGGAGCAGCTTCAGATGCCTCTGTCGTCTCTTCTGTCTCCCCTGCGTCGTGCTCCGCATCGGGAGCCTCGTCTTCTTCCGCCGTTTTTGTCTGATTGTCCTGCGCATCGAAGGGCACGAATTCGGTGCCGGCATCCGAGAATGGGACGAAGATCTCCTGTTCGGGTTCGGACGCGGTGAGCAGGGGTGCGGCCAGATCGGGCCGGCTGGTCTCGATGAAGTTGACCCCGTAGGACAGCATACGGCGCAGCTCGTCCGGGTCACTCGAATCGGTGGAGGCCAGGAACAGACCGCAGCGCAGCGCCTCATTGCATAAGGGTTCGGTCAGAGCGTCGGGCGTACCGCGCACGCCGAACAGACGGAGGTTCTGCACCTCGCGCACGAAGGCGATGGGGTCTTCGGGGGCAGACTGGATGTCGGCCATGATCTGGAGATCGGGATAGCGTGCCGCAAGGCGGCCGGCATCGTACAGGGACAGACCGCAGAAGTAGGCGTTGTCGACGTACTCGGAGTACTTGAGCGACACGCGCACCTGCGCCGCAGCCTGATGGTGGTGCAGCTCGATGCCCAGTCCGCCGCCGGCGGCCTTGGCCAGTTCGAGCGCCTGACCGAAGGATACGATCTTGGGGTAGGCGCGGCGGAGGTCTTCGAAGGTGTGGTCACAGGTCGTCAGCGTGGCCTGTGCCGAATGGTAGCACCCTTCAGCGCAGACCAAGGTGATGCCGTCCTTGGTCGTGTCCACGGGGAGGACACAGCCGCGTGCACCTGCGGCCGTGCCTGCCATAATGGCTTCCAGGCTGCACGGCTCGAGACCCATTGCGCCGGGTGCGGACAGGATAAAAGAATCACGGTTGGAATAACGCATGACAGTTCCTCTCAGTCAGACGGATGGGGTCAGCTCAGACGGTTTCGGGAGCGGGGTAGGTCTCGCCGAAGGTGTCGACGGTGACAGAGACCATCTTCTGCTCTGCACGGGGACGGTCATGCCAGTCGCGGGGGGTGTTGACGATCTCGTCGGCAACGTCCATGCCCTCGATGACCATACCGAAGGATGCGTACTGACCGTCCAGATGGGGTGCATCGGAAGTCATAATAAAGAACTGGGAGCCAGCGGAATCGGGGTCCATGGTGCGCGCCATCGACAGGACGCCGCGGGTATGTGCCAGATCGTTCTGGAAGTCGTTGGCCGTGAACTCGCCGCGGATGCAGTAGTCGGGGCCGCCCATGCCGGTGCCTTCGGGGTCGCCGCCCTGGATCATAAAGCCAGGGATGACGCGGTGGAAGATGGTACCATTATAGAAGCCCTGCTGTGCCAGAGAGATGAAGTTGCGTACGGTGTTGGGAGCGACTTCGGGGTACAGCTCGGCGACGATCTTTGCGCCGGACTCCATTTCAATCGTAATCATCGGGTTCTTCATAGTAAAACACTCCATTTCGTGTATTTTGCTGCGTTTCTTCTATTGTAGCAAAGACGCCGGGGTTATACAAGGCGTAACGTGTTAAATTTCAGTCGCCGCAATCGGGCTGCTTTGACCAGACTTTACATATTTCTTACAATTTGATTACGATTCTCTTAAAATTTGCAAAAGGTGATTGACAGCGACGGTCGGATGTGGTATTTTAACTGTACTAACACGGCTAATACAGTAATACAGAAAAGAAAAAAAGGATACGAAAGAAAAGGAAGTGATGGATTCATGTTTGCAATCCCGTGGCTCAAAGCAGGAATTTTTCTCATCAGTATCGTCTCGGTACTGTATCTGGTGTACTTTGCACTCTACCTCCCCTATGCGCTGCGTCCGGCGCGCAAGTGGGCCAAGCAGGCGCCGCGCTGCCGGTTTGCCGTACTGGTCGCCGCACGCAATGAACAGGCGGTTATCGGCAATCTGGTCGAGACGCTCATGGCGCAAGATTACCCCAAGGAACTGTATGACGTGATCGTCATTCCGAATAATTGCACCGACGACACCGCAGGCGAAGCGCACCGCGCTGGCGCACTGATTATGGAATGCACCGAGCCGGTGCACACCAAGGGCGACGCACTGCGTCAGATCATTGATAAGCTGATGCAGCAGGATCGCTACGACGCAATCTGCGTCTTTGACGCGGATAATCTGGTAGACCCGGGCTTCCTCGCAGGCATGAATGACGCATGGTGCGCAGGCGTGCCGGCAGGTCAGGGCTATCGTGATAGTAAGAACCCGCAGGACAGCATGATCTCTGCCTGCTACTCCATCTACTACTGGATGGTCAATCGCCTGTTCAGCCAGACCCGTGCCCATGTCGGCCTGTCCGCTGTGGTCAACGGCTCGGGCTTCATGGTATCCATGGATTGGCTGCGCCGCCACGACGGCTGGCACACCGTCACCCTGACCGAGGACATCGAGTTCACTACCCAGTGCATCTTGGGCGGCGAGCGGGTGGCATGGGTGCCCGAGGCAAAGACCTACGACGAGCAGCCCCTCACCTTCGCACAGTCGTGGAGACAGCGCTGCCGCTGGTCGGTCGGCCTCATCCAGTGCCTGCGCGTGTACGGCCCGCGCCTCATCCGTGACCGTCACTGCGCAAATGGTCAGCTGCATGCCCGTCTGGATCAGATTCTGTTCCTCTTCGCACCGCTGTTCCAGCTTATGTATCTCATCTCGCTCGCAATGACCGGTATTCTGGGCGCATTGCAGATTCACTACGCGGTTGCTCCGTATAGTGACGTGCTCTATGAGCCCCTCATGTCGCTCGCAATGTCCTTTGTCGGCACCGTCGTCTTGGCAATGGCTGTCATCGTCCTCGAGCGGAAACCCCTGCTGAATATGGGTAAGGGCGTCTTGGGCTATTGGCTGTTCGTCATGAGCTGGATTCCGATTAACATTGTCGCACTGTGCAACCCGAATCTGGAGTGGAAGGCAATCCCGCATACCCGCAGCCTGCGCATGGATGAGATGAAGGATGCAGGCGCGATGAAGGGCGTGAAGATGGAGAAGAGCCGCTAAAGCGATTAACCACCGCACCCCTAATTGAAGTTTTCGCTCAAGCCTTTTTCAAAAGGTTTGCGGAGTCTTGAGGCAGAGCCTCAAGTCGCGTCCCGCAGGACGCGAAATCCCCTTTTTGATTTTCGCCTTGCGAAAATCAACAAAAAAGAAAAAATAATCGCTCGCCGCAGCGAGCGAAAGACTTCGCGCACAAAGTGCGCTCATAAGAAAGACCACCCGGAACGGGTGGTCTTTCTCTTTTGTTTGTTTGGGTTGATTCCCGGGGTGGACACCGGGAATCAAAGGGGCGTTTCGAGCCTGCGGGCTCGACCAGGTTCCACCTGGACGGGCTCAAGGGACTCGTCCCTTGAGAATCCCGTTCTCGCCTGCGGGCGGGAATCAGACGATTGCAACGCTTAAAAACAATGAAACTAAAATGGTTTATTTCACAAAACAATCACAATAATTTTACAAAAACAAATCTTGCCTATTTCACTCTTTTTCCGGCGGCAGGATATGTTTTCGGATACCCGACCACGCCAGGAAACTAGCAATAAAGTTGGGAATCGCGCAGCCGACCAATAAAGTTGCCGGAATGGACAGCGGGAAGAACATGATTTCCAGCGCAACCAGCGTCAAAATCAGCAATGCGACCGGGAAACTGTAGTAAAACCGCAGCATGGCCAGCAAAATGGCGTCGCGGACGCAGTCGCGAAAGGAAAGCGTGGTCGAGGTCAGCAGCGGATACAGATACAGCCAGACCATGGTTAAGATGAGCAGCGCAGCAAGCGTGACCAGCCAGATGATCGAGCCTGCCGGATAGAGCACCAATCCGAGCAGTCCGCCGCCGTACACCAAGGCGGTGATCAGACCAAGTACGGTCGAAGCCTTCCAGTTCTCGCGAAAACCACGCCAATAATCGTACCATACATCGTTCGGGATGTCGCGCACCATGCGCACAGTGACCTTGGTCATCGCACCCATGGCTGCACCGATGGTTACAATCGGGATGCAGGTCAGCAAAAACAGGACGTTGAGCTTGACCAGCGCCCAGAATTCACGGATAAAGATTTCAAAAAACAGTGCAAGACCGGTTTTTGGCGGGGCATCTTTGTCGATACCGGGGCCGGGTTTGACATAATTGGGGGTAAACAGACCCATGCGGTCTCTCTCCTTTCGGCCGGTGTTTTCTCCATCTTAACACAGGGATGCGTGCGTGCGCAAGCCCGGAAGCAGGCCATACATCGTGCACAAGATATTTTCGGAAAATGATTTATTTTTTGCACAAAACGAAAAAAATGTGTTATAATCAAAATGGAAAATTTCAAGCTGACGAAAATGCCCATGCGTACGTGACAAAAACACGTGCGAGCCGTGCGACGCGGGGGAAAAATGGCGTGTGTTTCCCGCTTTCCGGCTGCATTTCCGGCGCGTCCAAAAACAGAATGCTGCTTGTTTCGAAATCCAGAAACAAAAATTATCAGATTCGCCCATTGTACCGGCCTGCATCAGCTGGTATCCTGTAACATAGAACGAATGTTTTCTGTAACACACAAGGAGGCACGAATCTTATGAAGCTGACTGTTATTGGCGGCGGCGGCGTCCGCTCGATGTTCCTGGCAAAGAGTATCGCCCAGCGCGCCCGTGATCTGCATATTACCGAGCTTGTATTTATGGATACCGACGCGGAGAAGCTGCGCATCTATGGCGGACTTGCCCGCCATGTGGCGCGTATGCTGAATGCCGATCTGACGTTCACCCTGACGACCGATGCCGATGAAGCGGTACGCGATGCCGATTATATCATCACGACCATCCGTGTCGGCGGCGACCACACGCGCGTGCGCGACGAGCGCATCGCGCTCGATCTGGGCATTCTGGGTCAGGAAACCACCGGCGCTGCCGGTCTTTCGTTTGCCATGCGTTCGGTACCGGCTCTGGCTGGCTACTGCGAGCGCATCAAGCGCCTGTCCAAGCCCACGGTCAAGGTGTTTAACTTCACCAACCCCGCAGGCGTCGTCTCTCAGGCGCTGCGCGACATGGGCTACGACTTCACCTATGGTATCTGCGACGCACCGAGCGGCATGCTGCACCAGTTTGCCGATCTGTACGGCGTTTCCGCCGACCGCATCGTGGGCGAGTGCTATGGTCTGAACCACCTGTCCTACTTCCGCTCCATTCAGATCGACGGCAAGGAGATCATGCCCGAGCTGATCGCGCGTCCGGATGCTTACGAAAAGACCGACCTGCGCTTCTTTGGGCCCGACCTGATCGAGCATATGGGCTGCGTGCTCAACGAGTACCTGTACTATTTCTATTACCGCGAGCAGGCTGTACAGAATATTCTGAACGCCGGCGTGACCCGCGGTGAGGTCATCGAGGACATCAACCGCAAGATGACCGCCGAGCTGTCCACGATGGACATTGACGGTGATTTTGAGAGCTGCCTTGCATGCTTTGAGAAGTGGTACGGCAAGCGCGAGGACGCATACATGGCAAACGAGACCGGCGTACGCCGCGACAAGCCGTGGAAGTTCGACGTATTCTCGCCCGATGCTGGCGGTTACGCAGGCGTTGCGCTGCGCTTTATCGAGCTGATCGAGTCGGGTAAGACCGGCAGCATGATTCTGTGCGCACCCAATCAGGGCGCAATCCCGGGACTGGAAGACGACGACATCGTAGAGATCACCTGCGATATCTCGCGCGAGGGCGCAAAGCCGCATAAGGTAGAAAACGCCGATCCGCGCGCACTGGAGCTCATCCGCCGCGTCAAGAGCTACGAGAGACTGGCAGCTAAGGCCATCGTGCACCGCGACCGTCAGGCTGCAATCGATTGCCTGATGCTGCATCCGCTGGTCAACTCGTACTCGCTGGCGGTCAAGCTGGCAGACGCATACTTTGAGCTCAATGCACCGTTCCTCGGTGCATAAAAGGAGGGGCGCTTATGTCTTTTGCCGCAGGCGCGGGCAGTATCAACGTCGATCTGCTGTTTGAGGGAATGCCGCGCATCCCGAACGAGGGCGAAGAGCTGTTTGCCCGTGGATTTTCGCTGCAAATGGGCGGCGGTGTCCCGGCGACCCTTCTGAACCTTTCCGGACTGGGCGTTCCGGTGCGCATTCTGACCGGACTGGGCGAGGATATGTTTTCCGAGTTTGCCCGCCGTAAGTTTGACGAATTTGGCGCTACGCCCTACAACCTGGCTGAGGGTGAGAGTGGAATTCCGCTCAACATCACGGCTGCCATCCTGACTCCGAACGACCGTACGTTCGTCTCGTACACCGATGGCCTGAACGCGAGTGCAGACCGTGTGTATGAGGCAGCCAAGGGGGCAAAGGTCGTGGAGATGGGACGGGACTATCTGCCGGCCTACCGCAAGCTCAAATCCGAGGGCACGATTCTGGTGTTTGACACCGGATGGGACGACGATATGAGCCTTGACAGCTACCGGGAGTACCTGGAGCTGGCCGATTATTACACGCCGAACCAGAAGGAAGCATTGAAGATCACCGGGACGGACAATCCGTCGGACGCGGCCAAGGTGCTCGAGCAGTTTTTTGACCGCGTGATCGTCAAGCTGGACAAAGACGGCTGCCTGATTCGAGAGAACGGGCGCGAGCGCGTGATTGCGAACATTCCGGTCGTTCATCGCGACTCGACCGGAGCGGGCGATGCGTTCCTGGCCGGACTGATGTACGGACTGTACCACGATTACAGCTTTGAGCAGAGCGTGCTGTTCGGCAACATCACGGGTGGAACGTGCGTGACGGCGGTGGGATGCCTGTCTGCGCGGCTGACCGAGTCCGAACTTCTGGAAAAATTCAAGCAATATCAACATTTGCTCGGGTGATGCACCGGGCGCAGGATTTTAGAAAAGAGAAAGTTGGCATAAAGATTATGACAATACGTGAGTTTGCGAAACTGTGTGATGTATCCCCCGCGACGGCATCGCGTTTTTTCAGCGGCCGCGGCTCGATCAGTGAGCCGGTGCGCCTGCGCATTGAGCAGATGGCCAAGAAGACCGGCTATGCACCCCCGGACTCCTTCCGTGGACGCCGCAAGACCAGCGCGCTGATCGTGGTCATCATTCCAAACTTCCGCCAGTGCTTCTTTAATGATATGATCGAGCAGCTGCGCACCTACGCCGAGCGTATGGGCAAGCGCCTGCTGATTATGCCCATCGATCAGAGCAATCCGCAGAATACGCTTGCACTGATCTCGGCATGCGAGCCGATGGGCGTCATTCTGCTGCACGAGAGCGTAGACTTCCCGCTTGCGGACGCACTCAGCCGCCGCAATCTGCCGGTTGTTGTCTGCGGCGCACTGGCAGCGGGCAGAAGATTCTCTGCGGTACACATCGATGACATGATGGCGGCATACGATGGTACGAACTACCTGATCGGCCTGGGTCACAGCAAGATTGGCTTCCTGACCGACGCATCCCGTGCGATTTCGTCGGGCTTCCAGCGTCTGACCGGCTGCCGCAAGGCGATGGAGGACGAGCACCTGACGTTCGACGACAGCTACACCCAGCCGGGCGGTATGACCTACGAGGACGGCTACGAAGGCGTTGCCGCTCTGATCGAGCGTCATCCCGACCTAACCGCGATTTTCGCGTTCAGTGACGATCTGGCAGCGGGTGCGATTGCCCGTCTGCGTGAGATGGGCCGCCGCGTACCGGAGGATATTTCTGTACTGGGCTTTGATGATAACTCGATGGCGCGCCGGTTCTCGCCTGCGCTGACCACCGTACATCAGCCGATGGAACAGATTGCACAGAAGACGCTCGAGCGCCTGGCGAATATGCAGGGTGCACACGACGTTTCTTCGCTGACCATGGCCTGCGAGATTGTGGAGCGTGCGAGCTGCCGCGCACTCGACCCGAGCGAAATGTAAAAATAAGAGAGAAAAGGGAAAGATCGTCCGCAAAAACGGACGATCTTTTTTTGTCAGGATTGGCACCGCACCAATGATTGAAAGTTTCGCCAGCCTTTTCAAAGGCTGCGGGTCCTCAGGGCAGAGCCCTGAGTCGCCCGTCGCAACGGGCGAAATCCCCTCTTGATTCCGGTCAACGACCGGAATCAACTAAACTTTCGTTCAAAAGCGCCGCCCGCAGGCGGCAAGACTCCCCTGCATTTCGTGCGCAAAGAGTATTTCGCGTCCTGCGGGACGCGATTATTTTTTAGTTTTAGTTGATTCCCGGGCCGAACCCCGGGAATCAAAAGAGAGTTCCGCTCGCTGCGGCGAGCGGCCAGCCTGCGCGGCTGGATCGCGCCGGGTCGCAGACCCGGACCCGCTTGTCGCCTGCGGGCGGGATGGGTGCGTCCGTAATTTGATCTGTTTCTACTTTGTTTCACTCTCCGTCAAAAAACTACCAAAACCCGGCGAAAGATTGCATGGAGCGCGAAAGACAAAACGATTATACTAGTCACCAGAGAAAAGGAAACAAAACGCAGTCAGGTCAGCGAGGATGACGCGGCCTGTTTGACAGAGAAAGGAGCCAAAAAATATGGTAGTAAGAGTAGGACTGATCGGAACGGGTACGGTTGCACAGATGATGCACCTACCGATTTTGAACGACCTGTCGGGTATGTATCAGATTACCGCAGTATCTGACGTTTCCCCGTCGGTATTGAAGGCAATTTCCGAGAAGTATCACGCAAAGGCATACACTTCCCCGTTTGATCTGTGCAAGGCAGAGGACGTAGACGCAGTTTTCGTTCTGTCCCCCGACCAGTATCACGCAGAGTACGCAAAGGCAGCAATCGAGGCTGGCAAGCATGTATTTGTTGAGAAGCCGGTTTGCCTGTGCCCGCAGGAGCTGGAAGAGCTGATCGAGCTGCAGAAGTCGCACCCGAACCAGATCTGCATGGTTGGCTATATGCGCCGCTTTGCGACCGGTTTCCTGAAGTGCCAGGAGCTGCTCGCAGCAGACGACCGCCCGATCGAGTACATGCGCTTCCGTGATATCATCCTGGAGGGTGATTACTTCATGGATCAGGCGCGTCAGCCCATCCTCGCGCAGAACGATATCCCGGCAGAGGCACTGGAGGAGAGCGGCAAGCGCCGTTACGACCAGCTGTGCCAGGCACTGGGCGCAGACTGCACCGAGCAGCAGCGCATTACTTATACCATGCTGGCTGGCCTGGGCTGCCACACCCTGTCGGCTGTCCGCGAGCTGGTTGGCTATGTGCCCGAGGTTAAGTCGGTTGCCGTTGACGGTGAGCATGTTATCATCGTATTCCAGTTCAAGGGCTTCCTGGGCGTATACGAGATCGTAAACGATCAGGACATCGTTCAGTTTGACGCAGCGATCGAGATCTACCAGCACAGTCGCCGCATGAAGATCAAGCACGAGACTCCCTACCTGCGCTATCAGCCGCACACCTTCGAGGTTGTAGAGTCCACCAAGACCGACTCTCAGACCATCACCTACGGCCCGGATTATCACGATTCGTTCGAGAACGAGCTGCGCTACTACCACGACTGCATCGAGTCCGGCAAGCAGCCCAAGACCACGTTCGAGGACGCAATGGAAGACATCAAGATGTTCCAGGACATCTGCAGCAAGATCTGATCGGTTTTACCCTACCGAAATGCAAAGCAGACACGCGGGATTTTATCCTGCGTGTCTTTTTTTGCCCCGAACGCAACGCAAAAAGAGTGAATAGTGAAGAGTGAATAAGTAAGAAGTGAAAAAACAACACCTATTCCTTATTCACTCTTACTTCTTCCTTCAAAAAACGGTATTTGCCGTTTTTTGTCCGTGCGTGGCGGACAAAAAAGAAGAGTGTAAATTTATGGAGTAATATGCACAATTTATGGCAAGTTTAATGGTAACTTTTGGACGTGTTCGATATTGCGTTTCCTGTTCGTAAGTAGTATGATAGATGCAATACAAAAAGAGACAGAGAAACAGGATAGGAGGCGTATAAAAATGGGCATGTTTTTTGACCTGGTGCGCCAGCTGAAGGCCGAAAACGGAAAGCAGTATGTAGAGAGCAAACTGCAGGTAAATACAGCAACTCAGCATTGATATGTATGGAATAAAGACGAAAAAAGCGGGAAAGCGCGGCCGAGAGGCCGCGCTTTTTCGTACCTGCCGAGCGGGAGCAGATTGGGCAAAAGGCGGGATGGTTTTTCGTATGGTACTGTGATACAATAATAGCAATACGAAAAAAGAAGGGGTCATGTTTTTATGATAGAGTCACATGGCACGTGGTACCGCAGAGGTCTGCGCGACGGCGTGCCCATCGGCCTGGGCTATCTGGCCGTATCGTTTACACTGGGCATCGCAGCCAAGGTCAGCGGCATGGGCGCGGGAGACGCGACGCTCATGAGCCTGCTCAACAATACCTCAGCCGGAGAATTCGCCGCACTGGGCATCATCGCCGCCGGTGCACCGTATTTAGAGATGGCATTCACCCAGCTGGTCATTAACCTGCGCTATCTGCTTATGTCGTGCGCACTGAGCCAGAAAATCGCACCGGAAACCTCGATTTGGCAGCGCCTGATGATGGGCTATACGGTCACTGACGAGATTTTCGCGATTTCCGCCGCCGTTCCCGGACGCTTAGACCCATTTTATTGCCTGGGCGCAATCTCGGTTGCCGCACCCGGCTGGGCACTCGGTACCTGTCTGGGTGTCCTGCTCGGCAATGCTCTGCCCGGTCGTATCGTGTCCGCTTTGTCGGTCGCCCTGTACGGCATGTTCCTCGCCGTCATCCTGCCGCCTGCACGCAAGAGTAAGGTCATCGCGGGCGTGGTCGCGGCTTCCATGATCGCAAGCGCACTCTTTACCTATCTGCCCGTGCTCTCCGGCCTGTCCTCGGGTACGCGCATCATCATTTTGACCGTCCTCATCGCGGGCGCCGCCGCAATTTTGTTCCCAATCCCGGAGGAAAACGACCATGCAGCCTAATGTATATGTATATATCGCGGTCATGGCGCTGGTGACTTACCTCATCCGCGTCCTTCCCTTGACGCTGATCCGCCGCCAGATTCAAAACCGCACCATCCGCTCGTTTTTGTTCTATATGCCTTACGCAACCTTGGCTGTCATGACTTTCCCGGCAATTCTGAGCGCAACCGGTACCCCGTGGTCAGCCCTCGTCGGCTTAATTGTCGCCGCTGCAATGGCATGGCGTGGATGTTCCCTGTTCACCGTCGCAAGCGTCGCCTGCGTCGCCGTGTTCGCCGCCGAATGCGTTTTATTGTAAGGTTCGGATTCCCGCCCAAAGCCCGTAGGTCACTATCCTTATTCTCGTGCCGAGCACGAATAAAACGAGTGGGCGTAATGAAGCTTTCGCTCAAGCCTTTCTCGAAAGGCTTGCGGGTTCTCAGGGCAGAGCCCTGAGTCGTGTCCCGCAGGACACGAAATCCCCTCTTGATTCCCGGTGTCCGCCCCGGGAATCAACCAAAAATAAAAACCCATCGCGCTCAGCAGAGCGCGAAAGCCTTCCGTTTTCCCGTAAGACATCAAAACTGTTCCTTTCGGAACAGTTTTCTTTTTTTACCCCCAATTCTGTAATCAATCTATCACTTTCCCTCAGCCCTTCCCCGTGATACAATGGGTTTAAGGCAACCGCCTGTTGTCGATCACCCCAAAGGAGGACAATCGTTATGGTCAAAACCCGTCTGATCGCCGCGGCATTGGCCGCCTGCCTACTCGTCACCCCAGCTATGGCAGCGCCTGCCGACCAGCAAAGCGATGCCGACCTGCTGCGCACTCTGGGCCTGTTTCAGGGCACCGAAGCCGGAGATGCACTGGGTCAGAACCTCACCCGCGCCGAAGCCGCGGTAATGCTGGTGCGCCTGTACGGCGCAGCCGATGGGATGGCCGCCCAGACCTACCCCACTCCCTTCACCGATCTGTCCGATTGGTCGAGACCCTACGTCAGCTGGCTCTATCAGCACGGACTGACCCACGGCACCAGCCAGACGACGTATTCCCCCAATGACCCCATCACCAAACAGTCCTACCTGCTGTTCTTGGGCCGTGCACTGGGCTACGCGGATAATGATACCGCGACCGGTAAGAGCTTCGTCAGCGCAGCCGATTATCAGGCCGCACAGGGTCAAACCCTGACGCGCGGGGAAGCCGTGTCGCTGACCGTGGACGCACTGTTCTCCACCACTTCCTCCGGACTCGCCTTTTCGGACGTGCTCATCGAACAGGGCGTAATCGACGCCGAGACCTTCGCCCTCGCCGCAGGCGACCGCCCGACCATCCCGGCGGTGAACGCAGCAGCCCTGCAAGATTCGGTGTGGGACGTGCGCAGAATGGATAACGGGCAGGTCAAGGTCGTGCGCCGACAGGAAGATCAGGTGCGCGCGACGTCAAACCGTACGTTCGACCGTGCCATCACGACAACGGGCGTGGACGGTATTTTTGCCTATGACAGCACGACGCTGTACTACCTCGACCCGGAGACCCTGTCCGAAATCAAGATCGCAGATCTATCCTCTTTCTTCGACGAGAATGAACGCGGATATATTGATGCACTGGGCAGCATGAACGGTACGACGCTGTTCTGCGTGAGCGACCCGACCGCGTCGAGCGCCTACCGGTTCTATACTTGGTCGCCCGCGAGCGGCTGGCGGCTGGTGCTGAGCGGCACGGGAGCACTGGGACAGGTTAATACCCTGTCCACCGTCGAGGGCAAGTACTTTTCGGGCACGTTCGGCATTTTGTCGGTCGGACTGGACGGCAGCACGCAGGTATTGACCCGCACGCCGTGCTATGCGATGACCCTGCTCGGCGGTATTCTGTACTTCATCCCGGACGCATCGGTCAAGCGTACCGACGGATACAGTGACGGCGGCCACGAGGTGCGCATGCTGGCGATGGGTAAGGAGAGCACGGTGCTGACCCTGCCGACCGGCAGCGCTTACCCGATCTGCCTGGAAACGGTCACTGGGGCATCGCCCGACGGCACGATCACTGCACGCGGCACGTGGCACTCGGCCGACGGCGGCAATGCATGGCACGTCACATTCTCGGGCAAGGGCAGCGACGTGCGCGTCGTGGACGCGGACAACCAGCATAACGTCCCGGACGACCTAAACGGCCTGTACAGCGCGTCCGAACATATGACATGGTGGGCGAACACGCTGGGACTGACCACGGGCAAGATCGCCCAAACCTGACACCCACGCCGAAAAAACCGCAAGATCCCTGTCTATAAATTTTTCTTATCGATCGATAACGTGCAATCATGCACCTCCCGCATGCTTTTTTGTGTGATATCGCCCTGTGTAAACCTGCTTTCCCGTGTTATAATAAAGGACAGCGATTACGACAGGAACAAAACACACGCCATCCAAGGAGGCTTATTTATGAAGCAGGAGATCATTCAGAGATTCCGGGACGACCTGGAACAGTTCAACGATGCCACCCGCAAGTATTATGCCGGAGAGATCGACCGCAAGACCTACAAGGGTATTTCGGGCGGCTTCGGCAGTTATTCCGAGCGCGACGGCAAGCGCGGCATGCTGCGTCTGCGCATGACCGGCGGACGCATGGACAAGGACAAGCTGTCCTTTGTGGTCGATTCGGCCAATGCTTACGGCATCGACACGATGAAGATGACCACCTGCGAGACCATCCAGCTGCACCACCTGACGGCTGAGCAGATCGTCGAGCTGTCTGCCAAGGCGCTCGATCACGGTATTTTCTGCCGCGGCGGCGGTGGTGACCATCCCCGCAACGTCATGGCGCCTCCGCTTTCCGGTGTGCAGCCGGGCGAGACCTTCGACGTCATGCCCTACGCCTACGCGGTCGGCGATTACCTGCTGTCCATCCTGTACGATATCAAGATGCCCCGCAAGCTCAAGGTCGGCTTTGCCAACCATGCGAGCAACATCACCCATGCGACCATCCGCGACCTGGGCTTTGTCGCACGCGAGGACGGCACGTTTGATGTATATTCTGCCGGCGGTATGGGCCCGAACGCACGTCTTGGCATGAAGATGGCCGAGGCGGTACCGGGTTCCGAGCTGCTCTACTACGTCCGTGCCATGGTCGATACCTTCCTGGCACACGGCAACTACGAGATGCGTGCCAAGGCGCGCACCCGCTATATGCCGGTTGCCATGGGCGAGGACGCGTACCGCGCCGCTTTCCTTCAGAACGTAGAGAACCGCAAGGCCGAGGGCGGTCTTGACCTGACCGTCACCGAGACCCCGGTCACCAAGACCGGCGCAGGCGAGATTTCGGGCAAGCGCATCGTTGCGCAGAAGCAGCCCGGCCTGTTTGCGGTTTCCTATCACCCGCTGGGCGGCACCCCGTCGCGTCAGACCCTGACCGCACTGCGCGATACTATCGCGGACATGGAAGCGGTTGAGATTCGTCTGGGCGCGGACGGCACCATGTATATCATCAACTGCACGGCAGACGAGGCACAGCGCGTGCTGAACGTGACCGCAGACGGCGCAGAGACGCTGTTTGAGCACTCGGTATCGTGCATCGGTGCGCTGATCTGCCAGCAGGGCGCACGTGATTCTCAGGGCCTGTACCATGCCTGCGTGGACGCTGTCCGCAAGGCAAACATCCCGGACGGCGCACTGCCCCAGATTCACATTTCTGGCTGCCCGTCCTCGTGCGGTACCCACCAGATCGGTGCGCTGGGCTTCCACGGCGGTGTTAAGATCGTGGACAAGAAGCCGCTGCCCGCATTCACCCTGCACGTCGGCGGTTCGGCTGTGCTGGGTCACGAGCACCTCGCAGAGAACTGGGGCCCGATGCTCGAGGAGCGCATCCCGGCATTTTTGGTCGAGGTCGGTCAGACGGTTGCAGCAGCCGGCCAGTCGTTCGAGCAGTGGCTGCCTACGCACATGGAAGACCTGCGTGCGATTGCAAAGCCCTATCTGGACTAAACCCCTGTGCCCGTGCACAAATAAGCAAACAAAAAGGACAGTCTCACATAGACTGTCCTTTTCTTTTTTTCTTTGGTTTTGACGGACTGCACAGGGCAGCCGCCTGGAACTGGTGCATCGGTCGTCCGAACGCTTTTCCATCTCTTTATTTATCATATCATCAGGCGCCGCACAGCGGGAAGGCCGGGCGCGAAATTTTATTACAAAAAAGAAAAACCACGTCTGGACATCGTGCCCAGCGTGGAAAAAAGCCATTTACGAGACGAACTTACTTGGTGCTCTCTTCGGAGTCCTTGCCGTAAATCAGGTCGTCAATATCGGGCGTGTCCGGACGCTGGGGGCGAATCTTGGTCATTAACATAATGGTCTCATCCTCCTTTCGGTTTTATGATGTACATGGGAGAGAGATTCTTGTTCCCTCTTTCCTTGTATAGTATACCAGAAAAGGAAGTCGAAATCAAATGAATTTTATGTAAACTTTATAAGAAGTTTTTCGGAAATCTCGTCGAAGGCGCACAAAAAAGGTGAGATCGTGTCGCAACTATGCGCGATACCGAACGATGTATCAAAATACGAACCAAAGAGGACGAAACAGAAATTTCGCAAAAAAATAAAAGAACCCCCGCTTTGCCGATGCAGCCCATAATAATAACCTGCACGACTCGGCAGGTGGGTTTCCTATCCCAAGCCGCTGCGCTTCCAACTTCCGCTTTTGATTCGCGGGAGGCCTGCGCTTGTCAGGGGAAGATTTTCGGAATCCCGATTACATAATGTGGGTTTAAAACAGGCTGCTGTCAAACATTGCAGGGGGTCTTAACGGAGTAAGGGAGGAGAGGGCTTATTCGCCGTCTTCCTCGTACATGTCCTCGACGCGCTCCATAACGATCTGGAAAACGCGGTCAGCTTCCTCGTCGTTGTCGACGGAAACCAGGACTTCTTCGCCGTCCTCTTCCTCAACCTTGAGGATGACGACCTCGGCCTCTTCATCGACGGCGAGTTCTGCCGGGATAAAGGCCATATACATCGTGCCGTCTACTTCGACGGTATCGATATGTTCAAATTCAACTTCGTTGCCGTCCTCGTCGGTCAGGACAACGTAATCGTTGCCGAACTGCTCGCTCATAATGCGTGAACCTCCATGTAGTAAGATTCTATGCCGCGTGGCGGCCAGGTATTCCTTCCAACATCAGGATAACCGAATCCGGCGTAATTTTCAATAAGTTTTTGGGAAAAAGTCATAGAAAATTTCCTGAAGGATGGTGCTGGAAGCCGTAAAAACCACCCGACTTAGGGTATAACTGTACGATATTTGTCGGGATTTGTCAAGCAAAACCGTCATTTTGCGCATTTTTTCCATTTTTTACATTGAGCGGGACAAAAATTACATAAAATACACTTGACAAACGGTAAAAAGCCGATTATACTAATCTAGCAACAATAAAGTAAGGCGAAAGGCGCGTGTTCGTGTCTGCCTTCACCCGCAGCTATCCGCAAACGGGTTCACAATGTTATTTTCCTGCCAGAGCTTTCCTCGGGAAAGTCTGACCTGCGCGGGGATTTGTGAACGAGTGACGGACAGCAGCGGCTGTCCTTTTTTCATGTCAAAATCAACCTTTCGTTTTCACACCATAGGAGGTGCATTCGCTATTAGCAGCATGGAACATCAGATCAACGAAGAGATCCGCGACAAAGAAGTCCGTCTGATTGCCGACGACGGTGAGCAGCTCGGTATCGTATCCGCAAAAGAGGCGCTTGATATCGCCATTGAGAGAGGCATGGATCTGGTCAAGATCGCTCCCCAGGCGCAGCCGCCGGTTTGCCGCATCATGGACTACGGCAAGTTCCGCTTTGAGCAGGCCAAGCGCGAGAAGGAAGCGCGCAAGAATCAGCGCGTGGTAGAGATCAAGGAGATCCGCCTGACCCCGGGCATTGACGTAAACGACCTGAAGGTCAAGGTAGGTCATGCGTGCCGTTTCCTCAAGGGCGGCGATAAGGTCAAGGTATCCGTTCGCTTCCGCGGCCGCGAGGTCACCCATTCTTCCATCGGTCTGGAGCTGCTGCAGCGATTTGCAGAACAGTGCACGGAGTTCGGCGCGGTAGAGAAGCAGCCCAAGCTGGAAGGCCGTCACATGCACATGTTCCTGGCCCCCAAGAAGGATAAGTAAACCCAGAGGTGCATCCCCTTTTTCAAAACAAACGGATGCGATACACAGAGAGGAGTTAAATAACATGCCTAAGATCAAAACGCACAGCGGTGCAAAGAAGAGATTCAAGGTTTCCAAGAGCGGCAAGATCAAGCGCGCTCATGTTGGCCGCCGTCACATCCTGACCAAGAAGAACACCAAGCGCCTGCGTCACCTGCGCAAGGAAGGCTTCGCAGACAAGACCAACGTAGCAGAGGTAAAGCGTCTGCTGCCCTACGCGTAAACCGTTTTTCAACAGAGAATATAACAGGAGGCTAACATACAATGGCAAGAGTTAAGGGCGCGATGATGTCGCGCAAGAGAAGAAAGAAGATTCTGAAGCGTGCCAAGGGCTACTTTGGTGCAAAGTCCACCCATTTTAGAACTGCCAACCAGGCGGTTATGAAGTCGCTGAAGTACGCTTACATCGGCCGTAAGCACAAGAAGCGTGACTTCCGCCGTCTGTGGATCACCCGTATTTCCGCAGCTTGCAAGGCTTGCGACATCAACTACAGCCGTTTCATGAACGGTCTGAAGAAGGCTGGCATCGAGATCAACCGCAAGATGCTGTCCGAGCTGGCTGTAAACGACAGCGCTGCATTCTGCGCACTGGTCGAGAAGGCAAAGGCTGCACTCTAAGTTTCAGAGCGTGAAATAGAAAGAGGACGTGTAACGCGTCCTCTTTTTTTGCCCCGATAAACGGAATCCCGCCCCGTGGGCGAAATGAAGCTTTCGCTCAAGCCTTTCTCGAAAGGCTTGCGGGTTCTCAGGGCAGCGCCCTGAGACGCGCTCCGCAGAGCGCGGAATCTCTTTTTGATTCCCGGTGTCCGACCCGGGAATCAACTTAAACATACAAAAAAGGAAAGACCGTCCCTTCGGACGGTCTTTCCAGAGAATTGCGCGACCTGCGGGTCGCGCTTTTGTTTTCTTTTTGGTTGATTTTCGCAAAAGCGAAAATCAAGAGGGGATTTCGCGTCCTGCGGGACGCGACTTGAGGCTCTGCCTCAAGACTCCGCAAACCTTTGAAAAGGTTTGATCCAAACTTCAATAGGGGTGCGGTGCTTACTTTAACAAATTCTTTTCGATGCGCTTTCTGGCCTCGACGCGGTAAATCCGATAGCCCTGAGCCGAGAATTTTTCCTCATACTCAGTCATAATATTATCATAATCCGACTTATGCAGGTCGAGCGAGATATTTTGCAGCAGCCAGCCATTCTGGCACAGCTCGCCGAGCGACCACTCGAACAGTCTCTGGTTATCGGTCTTGAAGAAGATCGCGCCTTCCTCTTCCAGAATCTCGTCGTATACTGCCAGGAACGCACGCCAGGTCAGACGGCGCTTGCGCTGACGGTTGGGCGGCCAGGGGTCGGAGAAGTTCAGGTAAATGAGCGAGACTTCACCGGGGGCAAAGATCTCATTCAGCGCTGCCGCATCGAAGGACAGGAAGCGCAGGTTGGGCAGCTCCTCTGCGATGGCCTTCTCGGTGGCCATGATGAGCGCACCCTCTTCCTTCTCGATGGCAACAAAGTTAATGTCGGGGTTGCGGCGGGCAGTCTCCAGAATGAATCGACCCTTACCGCAGCCGATTTCCAGACGGATGGGGTTGTCGTTGCCGAATTTTTCGCGCCACTTGCCGCGTACTGCACGGGGGTCGGATACCATGACCGAAGCGCATCGTTCAAAGCGCACGTCAAGGTTCTTTTTTTTGCGCATTCTCATGCGTTGCATTCCTCCAAATCGAAGTTTTTTCTGCCATTTATTATATCTTACCGGCGCATTTCTTGGCAAGGTAAAATTGACAGATTTCTGGGTAAACGCTATAATAATACCAGTATTGTCCCATTTCACAAGGTAAGGATGGAAATTTCAATGTCATTTGACCGTTCGAGCGGTGTGCTCATGCACATCACCTCGCTGCCTTCCCCGCATGGTATCGGCACGCTTGGGCAGGCGGCGTTCGATTTCGTTGACTTTCTCCGCGATGCAGGCCAGCGTTATTGGCAGGTTCTGCCGCTTGGGCATACCGGATTTGGTGATTCGCCCTATCAGTGTTACTCGGCAGCGGCAGGCAATCCGCTGATGATCGACCTCGACAAGCTGGTGACAGACGGCATGCTGACCGAAGAGGAGGTCGAGGCAGCCGACGAGGACTGGAACCCCGACAAGGTGGACTTTGTCCCGCTGATCGCCGCACGCTATCCGCTTCTGCGCCTGGCTTATGCCCGTGCCCAGAAGATGCCGCGCGTCATGGAAGCCGTGCAGGCATTCCGCGAGAGCGCAGCCGATTGGATTGAGGATTACACGCTGTTTATGGCGCTCAAGGAAGAGAAGTACGAGGGTGCACCGCTGTGGGAATGGCCGGATGCCGACATCCTGCACCGTGAGCCCGAGGCGCTGGAAGCCGTACGCGAGGAACTCAAGGACGAGATCGACTTCCGCGTGTTCCTTCAGGCAGTGTTCTTTGCCCAGTGGGCGACGCTGCGAGCCTATGCCGCCCGCGCAGGCGTGCGCATCATCGGTGATATCCCGATTTACGTCTCGCCCGACTCGTCCGACGTCTGGCAGCACCCCGAGCTGTTCAAGGTGGACGCTGATTTTAAGCCCAAGAAGGTCGCAGGCGTACCGCCCGATTACTATTCCGCGACCGGTCAGCTGTGGGGCAATCCGGTTTATGACTGGAAGGCACACGAGAAGACCGGCTACGCATGGTGGATTTGGAGACTCAAGCAGAACGCAGACCTGTTCGATGTCATCCGTATCGACCATTTCCGCGGCTTTGAGTCGTTCTGGGAGGTTGACGCGGACGAAGAGACCGCGATCAACGGCGTATGGCGTAAGGGCCCGGGCATGAAGCTGTTCCGCGCACTGGATGCCGCAGTCCCCGAGCTGCCCATTATCGCGGAAGACCTGGGCGTGATGACCGATAAAGTACGCGCACTGCTGCGCAGCACCGGTTTCCCGGGCATGCGCGTGATGATCTTCGCGTTCAATCGCTTTGACGACAACGATCACATGCCGCATAACTACCCGGTAAACTCGATCGTTTACACCTCGACCCACGATTCACAGTCCATCTGCGAACAGATTCTGGACATCTGCGAGCCCGAGGACGCGGACTTTGCCAAGGCATACATCCGCTGGGACGAGCGCGAGCCGATGGCGTGGTCGGCCATCCGTACGCTCTTTGCCTCGCCCGCATCCATCGCCATGACCACCATGCAAGACCTTTTGAATCTGGGCGCGGACGCACGCATGAACATTCCGTCAACGGTCGGCGGCAACTGGTCGTGGCGTGTGCGCAAGGAGGGCATCAACCGCGATGTCGCAGCCTTCCTGCACCACGTGACCGAGGTCAACCGCCGTTATCATCCGGTACCGGCTGTCTTTGACAGCACCCCGCTGGACGAGGTCGAGGTACAGGAGGTCACGCCGGACATGGACTACGGCGCACGCAAATACTGGACGGACGTGCGTGAGCAGCTGGCGCTGCTGCGCAAGGCGAACGCGTTTTTGACGCGGTTCGAGTCCTGACTGGAAAACCACCCCGCATATCTGCCGGAAATCAGGCGCACAGGCGGCCACATCCGTCTGTGCGCTTTTGCCACGAATAATAAGGAGAAGAATATGAGTATCAAAGCAGTGATTTTTGATCTGGACGGTACGCTGCTGGACACCCTGGGCGACCTGACGAGCGCAGTCAATACCGCCCTGCGGCATCACGGATTCCCGCTTTTGACCGAGGAGGACGTATGCAGCCGCGTGGGCAATGGCGTGCGCAAGCTGATCGAGCGCAGCCTGCCGAAGAATGCAGGCAAGGCAATGGTTGACGCGTGCCTTGCAGAGTTCCAGAGCGCATACGACGAGCATCTGGTTGAGCGCACCCATCCCTATCAGGGCATGCCGGTGGTCATCGAGGCATTCCGCCGCCGCGGCGTGCGCATGGCCGTGCTGTCCAATAAGTACCACGCAGCGGCCTGCCGCCTGGTAAACCATTACTTCCCGGGCGATATGGCGCTGACCTTCGGCGAGCGTCCGGGCGTACCGCGCAAGCCTGACCCGACCTCTACGCAGGAGGTTATGAGTGTGCTGGGCGTGCAGCCGGACGAGATTCTGTACATCGGCGACAGCGACGTTGACATGCAGACGGCTAAGAAAGCGGGCGTGACCGCAATCGGCGCCCTGTGGGGCTTCCGCGACCGCGCTTCGCTCCTGGAAGCTGGCGCAGACCACATCGTCGAGCGTCCCGAAGACCTCATTCAGCTGCTTGACCGCTTGCAGCTCGACGCTGCCATGCAGGCCTTTGAGCGTAACGGCTTTACCTGGACGTTCTGCGCGACGGCAGCACAGGCAGCCGACTACATCGTCAGCCAGTGTAAGGGCAAGAAGATCGGCTTCGGCGGTTCTATGACCCTGGACGGCTTGGGCGTGTACGAACAGCTCAAAGACCAGGCCGACGTGCATTGGCACTGGAAGGGCGGCGACCAGCTGCCGGGGGGCGACGTGTTCCTGACCTCTGCGAACGCCCTGTCCGCAACCGGCGAGACCGTCAATATCGACGGCGCATGCAACCGCATCGCAGCATCGGTACATGGCTTTGACGCGTGCTACGTCGTGTGCGGTATCAATAAATTGGCACCCGACCTGACGAGCGCCATGCGCCGCGCAAGAGAGATCGCCGCACCGCTCAATGCAAAGAGACTCAATAAGAGAACCCCGTGCGCAGTCGATGGTAAGTGCCATGATTGCCGCAGCCCCGAGCGTATCTGCCGTGCAATGACTGTCGTGATGGCTCCCCCGACGGGAATGAGTCATTACGAAATCGTGGTTGTCGGCGAGGAGCTGGGCTATTAAGCCAAAGCACCGCACCCCCAATTGAAGCTTTCGCTCAAGCCTTTCTCGAAAGGCTTGCGGGTTCTCAGGGCAGAGCCCTGAGACGCGCTCCGCAGAGCGCGGAATCCCCTTTTTGATTTTCGCTCTTGCGAAAATCAACCAAAAAGAACAAAAAAAGCGCGACCCGCAGGTCGCGCAATTCTCTGGAAAGACCAACCATCCGGTTGGTCTTTCCTTTTTGTTTGGTTTGATTGATTCCCGGGTCGGACACCGGGAATCAAAGGGGGAGTTTCGCCCGTTGCGACGGGCGACTCAGGGCTCTGCCCTGAGAACCCGCAGCCTTTGAAAAGGCTGGCGAAACTTTCATTACGCCTGCGGGCGGGATTGGTGCGTCCTTATTTCTTAATCTTATGCGGTCTTCCCTCATCATACAATTCCTGTCGAATCGCCGCGAACATATTCTCCGCCATGGCAAAATACTGTCTGCAAGCATGCTCATCAATCGCGACCGGTAAGTCGGTCGGATAGCGCGTTTCAATGTACAGGTTATTGAGCGCCGCACTCTCGTCCAGCCATTCGGTGAACATTTCGTCCTGCTGGACGGCCTGACGGCACAGATAGGTGAGGTTATGACCGTCGAAATGCCTTCCGGTCTTGAACAGTAAGTACCCCTTGAGCGCCTTCTCAATGGCCTGCTGACAGTGGAAGGCGATGTTGCAGGTGTCGCCGTTCCAGGTCATCAGAATGCGCGCGGCTTGCAGGTCGAGAAGCGCCTTGTCCAGCCATTTGTAGTAGTACAGACTGTCCCGTCCGCCTTTACGCGCCCTGCTCATACAGCACCCGCCCTTTCCGTCGGATCCAGGCAGCATAGCTGGTCTCGTCCTCGGTGAGCGCGTCCCATTCCTGTACGGTGTACAGGGTCAGATTGACCGGAACGTCCGCAACGATGGCCAGATAGAGCGTATGCTGCAAGGCGTGTTTGTCGGTATCGTTGGGCACGATGATGCACACGCTGGCTGCCTTGAGCTTGTCGGTGGACAGGGTGCGCTTTTCGCCATACAGGATGATGGCGAGGGGACGGCAAACGCCTCGAATGGTCTGGGTGATCTCGTCGGCAAATGCCATAGAGAGAAGCCTCCTTTCCGCATCGACCGGTCGGGTCTGACCGGGCTGAAAGTTGTTTTTTTACAGTCGTCCGAACGTGCCTGCGGCTTCGAAGCGGGTCTGACCGTCGGCCTCACCGCGCACGCGGAAGGTGTCGTCTGTGCGCTCGGCGTACAGGGACAGGGTCAGACCGGCAGGGGTTTCGGCGGTGTAGTTAATCTGGAGCGAGCGCACAAAGTCGTGTTCGCTGAGGTCGAGTGCGTCGGACACCAGTGCCGCAATGCGGACGTTGTTCAGGTGACCATTCACGTCCAGATCGGAATACAGGATGGGGTGGGTGTGGTGCAGGGACAGACCGGACACGTCCAGCTTGCCCGGCATGGGCAGCGTCTCACGCGCCTCGCAGGCGTAGTCTGCGGCTTGCGGGACGGTGGTCGGACGGCGGATGCGGTGGGTCTCGGCGTCCAGAATGACCCAGCTGGACATCGCCCGGCCGGCGGGCTGACCGTCGACCGAGAACTCGAACGCGCGCAGCCAGCTCGGGCCTTTGATGCCCGCGCACCAGGTGGTCACGCGCAGGGTGTCGTACGGTGCGAGCGGGCGGGTGAACTCGGCGTGCATGCGCGAGAGCACCCACAGTGCGCCGATGTCGTCGCGGTCAAGGTGGCAGCTGCGCGCGTGTACGGTGGCTGCGTCCTGCATGAAGTCGAAATACGCCGACGGACGCGCGGTACCGCGCCAGTCAATGTGGCTGTATGTCAGTTCGTAATCCTTGTCAAAAATGAGCTGCATGATGCAAAAAACCTTCTTACTGAATCATTTACTGAATCATAGAAAGCAGGAACTGGGAGAGGATGCTGCCGAAGTCCCCGCCATTAAGCGAACTCGAGCTATTGCCGCCCGGGTTGGATGGATTGGGCGCGGTGTTCTCGTTGTGCACCGTGCTGTACCAGCTGGTCAGACGGTCGGCCATGCCGGACACCGCCGGGATGGAGCCGTAGCGGAAGAAGACGCAGCCGCCGACGTTGTCCTTGTTTTCCAGGTATGCCAGACTGTCGAACAGCGGGGCGGTGGTCGTCCACACGCCGGTCGGGTTGTCCGCGCAGCGGTACGCGCCCATACCAATATACAGATGAACGTCAGAGCCTGCGACAGCATCGTTCCACCAGTCGGCCAGGGTGGCGAAGTCGGCCAGCTTGTGACCGATCTCCCAGTAAATTTGAGGGATGATATAGTCGACCAGACCGTTTTCGATCCAATACAGGCTGTCGGCGTAGCTCGAGACATAGTGCTCGCTGCCGTTTGTGTTGGAGCCGCGGGGGTCGGTGGACTTGTTCGCCCAGATGCCCGACGGGCTGATGCCGAACTGGATGTCCGGGTCGATGTTGTGGACGGCGGTGTCCAGCTGGGCAACCAGCTGGTTGACGCTGTCGCGGCGGAAGTCTGCAATGTTGGAGAAGCTGCTGCCGTACTTCTGATAGGTGGCAGCGTCGTTAAAATCGGTGCCCGGATAGAAATAGTCGTCCATGTGCAGACCGTCTACGTCGTAGTTCTGCACGATCTCGACCGCGCCGCGGGTCACAAGGTCGCGTACTTCGGGGATACCGGGGTTAAAATAGTAGTTGCCGTCCGAGTACTTGACCACCCAGTAGGGGTTCATCTTGGCCGGGTGGGTGCTGGGCAGAGAATTCCACTCGGTATCCTTGCCGCGGGTGATGCGGTAGGGGTTAATCCACGCGTGCAGCTCCAGACCGCGCTTGTGGGCAGCCTCGACCCAGTATTCGAGCGGATCGAAACCGTCCTGCGGAGCGGTGCCGACCGAACCGGTCAGGTATTTGCTCCACGGGAACAGATCGGACTTGTAGAGCGCATCGCCCGACGGTCTGACCTGTAAAAAGACCGCGTTGAGTCCCCACTTGACGCAGTTGTCCAGAATCTCGTCGGCTTCTGCCTTGAGCTTGTCAGGGTCGGTGGTGGGAGACGAGGGGTAGTCCAGATTGTAAACCGATGACACCCAAACGCCGCGCATTTCCTCGGAAGCCGAGGGCGTACCGGCAGCGAACGCCGGGGTCATCAGGGTGAGCACGCACGCGAGAACGAGTGCGAGCAAACGGAAAGATCGTTTCATAGTACCTCCTAAGATGCCAGGGTCGTGCAGACCGCTCGAAAAGGTGAAACCTCGAACGGTCCATGAAAACAAATTACCCGGCGCAGCCGGGTGCGGGCTGCGCGGGAAAGCTCTCTTTCATCCTAACATTTTGCCCGGAATTTCGCAAGGGGCTTGACGCAGCTTCTAAAAAATCGTATGCTGGAAAGAAAGCAAATACCCGGAAAAGAAGGGATAAAATGGAACAAAAAAAGGCACTTGCCCTGCATGACCTGTCGGCCGTCGGCCGGGCGGGACTGACGCAGGCGATGAGCGCACTGACCGCGATGGGTCACCAGTGCATACCCCTGCCGACCGCGGTCTACTCCTCGCACGCGGGCATTCCCGGCTTTGTGACACAGGACCTGACCGATTGGCTTTCGGGCGCACTCGGACAGTATGAGGCGCTGGGACTGCGCTTTGACGCGGTGCTGAGCGGCTTTCTGAGCGCACCGGCACAGGTGGAGTGCGTGCGGCGTGCCGCGGTATGCAAACAGCCTGATGGTATCCTGCTGGTCGACCCGGTCATGGGCGACAACGGCAAATTATATAAGATCTGCACCCCGGAACTGGTCGATAGCCTGCGGCAGCTGTGCCACATGGCCGACTATATCACCCCAAACGTCACCGAGGCGGCGGTCTTGCTGGACTTGCCGGCGGATACAACCCCGGAGAGCATGACCGAGGCCGAGGACTGGGTGCATAGATTGTGTGAGCGGTACGAGACGCGCACGGTGCTGACCGGACTTGGAGACGAAACGACGGTTTTCACTCTGTGCGGTCAGGACGACACCGTCCAGACCGTGACCAACCCCCGAATTGGGGCATACTATCCGGGCACGGGCGATCTGTTCGCCGCCGTGCTGACCGGTTCCCTCCTGCGCGGGGATTTGCTCAGAGACGCAGCCAGCTGCGCGGCAAACTTCGTGTGCGAGTGCATCCGCGCAACCGCACAGATGGACAGCCAGCCGCAGTGGGGCGTGATCTTGGAACCACAACTTTGGAGGTTGTACGATGAAGGAAACTTTACAGGAAATCGCACTGTACTATAAAAACCAGGGCGCACCGAGCGATCAGTCCGCACTTTTGAGCTGCCTGCGCGAAGCACAGCAGACATGCGGCGGTATGCTGGACGCTGCGGCACAACAGGAGATCGGCGCAGTGCTGGGGGTCAAACCCACCTACTTGCAGGCCGTGGCAAAACGTATCTCGGATTTGAAGTTGTCGGGTGCAAGCCATACCCTGACCGTGTGCCAGGGTGTCAATTGCAGCCGAGAGGGTAAAAGCATCCATCGATATCTGGAAGATGAACTGGGCGCAAAACCCGGAAAGACGTTTCTGGGTGGAAA
Organism: Butyricicoccus pullicaecorum; assembly: GCF_002160355.1. Taxonomy (NCBI): domain Bacteria; kingdom Bacillati; phylum Bacillota; class Clostridia; order Eubacteriales; family Butyricicoccaceae; genus Butyricicoccus; species Butyricicoccus pullicaecorum. The sequence goes on along the minus strand of NZ_NFKK01000004.1, from coordinate 16,161 downwards.
ATGGATGTATCAGACGGTTGGCTGCCAGCGTGCATGCCGCACAGCGCCTAACGTCCGCGTGGATGGCCAGCTCATGACTGGAATGACTTTGGAGAAACTCAAAGAGATTCTGAAAAACGCCTAAACCACCGCACCAATCAAGGAAGCTTTCGCCAGCCTTTCTCGAAAGGCTGCGGGTTCTCAGGGCGGAGCCCTGAGACGCGCTCCGCAGAGCGCGGAATCCCCCTTTGATTCCCGGTGTCCGCCCCGGGAATCAATAAACTCTCGTTTTAATCGCTCGCCGCAGCGAGCGAAACTCCCCCGCGCACAAAGTGCGCTCATAGAAACCAACCCACCGGATTGGTTTCTTTTTTTATCCCTCCAAATTCCCCCTTCCCACCCCAAAAATATTTTTTAAAAAACTTGAAAATTTATGTTGACATTCCCCGGAAACGCTGATATAATAAACATCGTTCCGAGCGAACAACACAGAGAAATGCGGATGTAGCTCATCTGGTAGAGCGCCACCTTGCCAAGGTGGAGGTAGCGAGTTCGAGCCTCGTCATCCGCTCCAAATCAAAGACCACTCTGAAAAGAGTGGTCTTTTTCGTTTTGTCCGGGGGTTAGCTCAGATTGTTTTTTTGAGACGCGGCGGAGGTTTTCCGGGAGGAGCGCCAGCGACGATCCGGACAGCGGCGCAAGCCGCAAAAAAAGACCCGATCCAGCGGGTCGGGGCTTATGAGCGCGCTTTGCGCGCCGGGGATTGCGCCGTCTGCGGACGGCGCTTTTTCATTATTTTTTAGTTGATTTTCCCTCGCGGGGGATCGGGAAAATCAAAAAGGGGGTTTCGCGTCCTGCGGGACGCGACTCAGGGCTCTGCCCTGAGAACCCGCAGCCTTTCGAGAAAGGCTGGCGAAAGCTTCATTTTTGGGTGCGGTGGTGAATTAGCCTTTACGTTTTTTACCCTTTTTCGGGCCGATACCGGCGAGCGGGTTTGTGGGCTTTCCGCCGTGTTTGGGCGGACGGGCGGGACGATTCGCTTGTTTTCCGCGATGTTCGCCCTTACCGTTCTTCTTCTGACCCTGTTTTGCGCTCGGTTTCTCCCAATGTTCGCCCGGCTTGGGACGAATCAAACATTCCTTACCAAAGCCCACCAAATCTTCGCGACCGGCTTTTCTCAGTGCTGCGACGATGATCGGGCGTTTTTCCGGCTTACGCCACTGCAAGAGTGCGCGCTGCATGGCTTTTTCCTCGGGGGTCTTGGCGACATAGACCGGCTTCATGGTTCTGGGGTCGATCTCGGTGTAGTACATGGCGGTCGAGAGCGTACCGGGGGTGGGGTAGAAATCCTGCACCTGCTGGGGCATATAACCGACCTTATTCAGATAGCAAGCCATCTGGATGGCGTCATCCAGCGTTGCACCGGGGTGGGAGGACATGAGGTAGGGCACGAGGTACTGTTTTTTGCCCAGCTTTTCATTGATACGGGCGTAGCGCTCGCGGAACTTCTCATATACAGAGAATGAAGGTTTACCCATATAATACAGAGCGTTATCACTCATGTGCTCGGGTGCGACTTTGAGCTGACCAGAGATATGATGCTTGACCAGTTCGAGGAAGAACTCGTCGTTGTCGTCTGCCATCATATAATCGTAGCGCAGGCCGGAGCGCACAAAGACCTTCTTGACGCCGGGTACCTGACGCAGTTTGCGCAGCAGGGTGAGGTAATCGCGGTGATCGGCTTCGAGGTTGTCGCACGCCTTGGGGAACAGGCAGCGCTTATTCATGCACAGACCGTGTTTTTCCTGATGGTGGCAGGACGGGAAGCGGAAGTTTGCGGTCGGGCCGCCGACATCGTGGATATAGCCCTTGAAGTCGGGGTGCTGGGCGATCTGCTCGGCCTCGCGGACGACCGAATCGTGCGAACGTGCCGAGATATAGCGTCCCTGATGGAAGGCCAGCGCGCAGAAGTTGCACGCGCCGAAGCAGCCGCGGTTATGGATGATGGAGAACTGCACTTCCTGAATGGCAGGCACACCGCCGACCGCGTCGTAAGACGGGTGATAAGTGCGGGCGAAGGGCAGCGCATAGACCTTGTCCATCTCCTCGGTGGTGAGGGGCTTGGACGGCGGGTTTTGAATCAGAACGCGCTTGCCGTGCACCTGGGTGATGGCCTTGCCGCGTACGTGGTCGGCCTGATCGTACTGAATCTTGACCGATCGTGCGTAATCTTCCTTGCTCTCGCACACCTGCTCGTAGGATGGGCACTCGACCGCCGGGAAGGGCACGTCGGAGGCATCGGGGGCGAAGTACGCCATGCCGCGGATATCGCGCACCGCGTCAATGCCGTGCTTACCGGCCTTGAGGTTCTTGGCCAGCTCGACGACCGAGCGCTCGCTCATGCCGTACATGAGCGCGTCCGCGCCCGAGGAGGACAGCACCGAGGGCATGACCTGATCGCTCCAGTAGTCGTAGTGCGCGAAGCGGCGCAGGCTGGCTTCCAGACCGCCGATGTAGATCGGGGTATCGGGGAACGCGCGGCGCGCGAGCATGGAATAGACGGTCACGGCGCGGTCGGGACGCTTGCCGCCCACGCCGCCCGGGGTGTAAGCATCGTCGTGACGGCGCTTTTTGGCTGCGGTGTAGTGCGCGACCATCGAGTCGATGTTGCCGGCGTTGATGAGCACGGCGTAGCGCGGACGACCCATTTCGACGAAGTCGTGCTCGTCGCGGAAGTCGGGCTGGGACAGGATGGCGACGCGGAAACCAGCGTCTTCCAGCACGCGCGAGATGATGGCCGTGCCGAAGGACGGGTGGTCGATGTATGCGTCACCGGTCACCAGCAGAAAATCACAGTAATACCACCCGTGGGCTTCCATGTCCGCCCGTGAGATGGGAAGAAATTCGTTCATAGATACTCCTTGTCTTGGTCAGTTGTTGAATTTGACGCGGTTTCTCAGATAATAGCTCAGATTCACGTAATCCTGCCATTCGTCGGTCAGCGACTCGGGCAGGGTGTCGGACATGCGGTCGTTGTACAGGTACACGCCGTGACTGCTTGCAACGGTCAGACCGCTGTCCAGCAGCGGTTTGGTGACCTGTGTGAGCGCCGGGCCTTCCCAGCCGCACAGATCGAAGAAATGCGCCATGAGGAACGCCGGGCTGAGGTCGGGGCCTTCACCGACAAAGTCAAAGCCCAGAGCTTCCTTTGCCGCATCGTTTGCCCAGATGAGGTAGCGCGTGCCGTAGTAGTTTTCGAAACCTTCCTTGGTGTCGAGGTCGAAGTTGACGCCGAGTTCCTCATATACACTGTTTCCGTCACCGAGCCACGGGTTATGGTCGCCGTAGACCATCATTACCACCGGCTCGTCCAGCTTTTCCAGCTTCTTTTTGAGCTTGACCAGCTGCTGACCGGTTTTTTCGATGCCGCCCAGATAGTTATTTAAGATGTAATAGGAATCGTCCGAGTATACGCCCTTGGGCACGAACTCGCCGTAGCGCAGCCAGCCGATCGGATAGGGGCCGTGGTTCTGGTAGGTGACGTTAAAGGAGAACACCGGTTTTCCCTGCTCCATGTCCTCGAGGAGCAGGTCGTAGATCTCGGGCATGAGCACATCGTCCTTGGCGATTTCGCCGTCGGTGATGTCGGCATAGTGGTTTTCCAAAAAGTAGTAGTTGTCAAATCCCAGATAACGGTTGATGTTTTTGCGGTTGTAGAACCAGTCGTTGGACGGATGGCTGCCGTCTGTGATGTAGCCCTGATCGCCAAAGTAGCGGGCGTATGACCAGATATCGTGGCGCAGGTTGCCGAAGTCGGTCATGCCGGTGACGTGACCGCGCTCGGTGTCCACCGTGCCGGCGGCAAAGATGTTGGTGATGAGTCTGCCCGAGTAGCTGATCTTTTCCAGATCGTTCCACGGCTTGTACGGACTCTTTTTGTCTTCGCGCAGCTCGATATCGGCAAACTGGGTCAGGTCGTTGAAGCCCTCGAGCATGATGGACACAACGTTCACCTTCTGGTTCTCCGGAATATCGGCATCGGGGTGCGCCTCGAGCACAGCCTGCGCATCGGCATCCTTGTAGCCCTCGGGCTTGCCCTCGACCGCGTCAGGCAGACTGTGCAGGAAGGGATAGACAAAGCCCTTGGACAGATAGACCTGAGTGGCCGACCACTGGTTAATGTTGTCCTCGTTCTGCGTCCACTGGTTCCAGGCGGTCTTGGTCATCGGGCCGCCGGTGCAGAACAGCCAGACCATACCGACGAGCAGGCCGAGCGCAATCAGACCGCCCGCCGTGCGTCCTTTCCAGGTGCGTGCCGGATTGGCGCGGCAGATGACGGCCAGAATGAGCACGGACAGGGCGAACGCGCCGACGGCGAGAAAGACTTCGGCACCGATGGCCGAAATATAGCTATTCGCCATGTTCAGACCCTCGGCTGCAAGCCCTAAGTCGGCAGCGGTCAGCGGGTCGTCGCGGAACATGATCTTGAAGTGATCGGCCACCGACAGCACGGTGATGACACCGCCGCCGAGCGCGACCGATAGCCATGCCCGTCCGAGCACGAACCATAAGAACAGGATGAGCAGGACGGGCGGGGTGAGATTGAGCCAAAGGATGGCGGGATGGTCAAAGTAGCTCTGGAACATGTCCGCGCCGTAGGAGCCGGGCGCCAGACGCAGACTGCACAGACCGATGGCCAGACCGGAGAGCACAAGACCCAACAGGGTCAGCCAGCGGAAGCGCCACAGCCGGAACACGCCGCCGGAGCGTCTCCGACCGGTGTAGCGTGCGCCCATGAATCCCCGCCCACGCGGGCGGAAACTGACAAAGCGCACTTTGCGGTATTTTTTCATGCGTATTTTCCTCGTGATGGTGCGCGTGGCGCACGTCGTTTTTTCTACATTATACGAGGATTTGTGCGATCTTGCAACCAGTAATCGCGGAAAACCAGCATTTTACGCGGGGAGCACTGGTTTTTTTGCCCGAAAACAGTGCTGTCCCGGACGTGCTTTTTGTCTTGGGTTGGAATTGCGCGGAAAAGAGAATGGTGTTACAATGTAATGAGTTGTATTTGTATCAAAACGATGGATTCCGCCGCGCAAAGTTCGGCGAAAAAAGACAGAATACCGACGGAGGTTTCATAAATCTATGTGGATTGCAAACGAGTGGACGGACTACGAGGTACTGGACTGCGGCGGCGGGGAAAAGCTCGAGCGCTGGGGTGACAAACTCTTGCAGCGTCCCGATCCCCAGGCCATCTGGCCGCGCACCGAGGAAGACCGGTTCTGGAACCGCGCAAACGCGGTCTATCATCGCTCGTCTTCGGGCGGCGGTAAGTGGGAGATTCGCCGCCTGCCCGAGCAGTGGGCGATCTCGTATAAGGAGTTGACCTTCCAGCTCAAGCCCATGGCGTTCAAGCACACCGGCCTGTTCCCCGAGCAGGCGGTCAACTGGAATTTTATTATGGAACAGGTCCGCGGCGCAGGCCGTCCGGTCAATGTTCTGAACCTCTTCGCCTACACCGGCGGTGCAACCCTGGCGGCAGCCGCTGCGGGCGCGTCGGTCTGCCACGTCGACGCATCCAAGGGCATGACCCAGTGGGCGCGTGAGAATGCGGCCTCGTCCGGTCTGGAGGGTCGTCCGATCCGCTGGATCGTGGACGACTGCAAGAAGTTCGTCCAGCGCGAAATCCGACGCGGACGCAAGTATGACGCGATCATCATGGACCCGCCGAGCTACGGCCGCGGCCCGGGCGGCGAGACCTGGAAGATCGAGGAGGATGTCGCGGACTTTGTCGCGCTGACCATGCAGCTTCTGTCCGACCATCCGCTCTTCGTGCTCATTTCCAGCTACTCGACCGGTCTTGCACCGTCGGTCATGGCTTACCTGCTGGGCACGACCGCGGTCGCTCGTCATCCCGGACGGGTGGAAGCGCAGGAGATCGGCCTGCCGGTCACCTCGACCGGCCTTGTCCTGCCCTGCGGTTCGTCGGCGCGCTACATCGCTGCGCGATAATTCACTGTAACGAGGAGGAATCCCCTCTATGTCTGAAATCATCAAAACCGAGGCGCTTCGGTACGTCTACCAGACCGCTGAGGGCGGCCAGAAGGTCGCGCTTGACGGGGTCGACCTGTCCATCGCCCGCGGCGAGTTCGTCGCCGTGCTCGGACACAACGGCTCGGGCAAATCCACCCTGGCCAGCCATTTTAACGGCATCCGCCTGCCCACCGGCGGTGCGGTCTACGTCGACTCCATGGACACCCGCGACCCGAACCGCCTGTACGATATCCGCAAGACCTGCGCGATGGTCTTCCAGAACCCGGACAACCAGATCGTTGCAACCGTCGTCGAGGAAGACGTCGCCTTTGCGCTGGAAAACCTCGGCATCCCGCCCGACGAGATTCGCCGCCGGGTCGATGACGCACTCAAGGCCGTCGGCATGTATGAATTCCGCCGCCACGCACCGCATAAGCTGTCGGGCGGACAGAAACAGCGTGTCGCCATCGCCGGTGTCATCGCTATGATGCCGCGCTGCGTCATCTTCGACGAACCCACCGCCATGCTCGACCCGTCCGGCCGCAAGGAGGTCATGCGGGTCATCCGGGACTTAAATTCCCGTCTGGGCATCACGGTCGTGCTCATCACCCACCACATGGACGAGGCCGTCCAGGCCGGACGCGTGATCGTCATGCACGCCGGCAAGGTGCTCATGCAGGGCACCCCGCGTGAGATCTTCACTCAGGTGGACGCGCTGCGCGAGGCCAGCCTGACCGTGCCCCAGACCATCGAGGTACTCTTTGACCTCAACAATCAGATCGGTTCCGATCTGCCCATCGATGCGCTGACCGTAGACGAGTGCGCGGATATCCTCGAAGGCTATCTGCGCCCGACCGCAGCCAACTGAGGAGCGAGAAAAAACCCATGTCTTACATTTTAGAAACGAGAGACCTGACCCAGGTTTACGGCGCAGGTACTCCCTTTGAGCGCACCGCGCTCGATCATGTCAATATTCAGGTGAAAAAGGGCGAGATTCTGGGTGTCATCGGACATACCGGCTCGGGCAAATCCACTCTCATCCAGCACTTTAACGGTTTGCTCAAGCCCACCTCGGGCGAAGTCCTGCTGTCCGGTCACTCGATCTGGGACGCAAAGGGCAAGTGCGACCGCAAGACCCGCTTTGCCGTCGGTCTGGTCTTCCAGTACCCCGAGTACCAGCTCTTTGAGGAGACCATCGCCAAGGATATCGCCTTCGGCCCGCAGAATATGGGCCTGTCGGCCACCGAGGTGGAAAAGCGCGTGCGCGAGGCGATGGACTTTGTCGGCCTCGACCCTGCACTCGCCAATCATTCACCGTTCGCCCTGTCCGGCGGCCAGAAGCGCCGCGTTGCGATTGCAGGCGTGATCGCCATGCGTCCGCAGGTGCTCATTCTGGACGAGCCCACCGCAGGCCTTGACCCGGCCGGACGCGATGAGATTCTGGCACAGATTCAGGACTATCACGCGCGTTCGGGCGCGACGATTTTGATCGTGTCGCACTCGATGGAGGATATTGCCCGCATGGCCGACCGTCTGCTGGTGATGAACCGCGCCCATGTCATGCTGTGCGGCACACCGCGTGAGGTGTTCGCCCACGCCGACGAGATCGTAGAGGCCGGTCTGGACATTCCCGAGATCACCAAGGTCATCCGGGAGCTGAACCGCCGCGGCATCGAGCTCGACCCGTCCATCTACACCGTTGAGGACGCAGTCCGCGCCATCCGTGCGTATAAGGAGGGAAAATAAATGCTCAGAGATATTACCATCGGCCAGTATTTTCCCGGAACCAGTGTCGTCCACCGCACCGACCCGCGCCTGAAGCTCGTTTTGGTCATCGCCATGATCGTCACCCTGTTTCTGGCCTCTGGTCCGGTGTCCTATGCCCTGCTGGCACTCTATATCCTGTCCGTCATCAAGATTTCGGGCATCCAGCCGAAAATGGTCGTGCGCGGCCTCAAACCGGTCGTGTTCATCGTGGCCTTTACCGCACTTTTAAACCTGTTCTACACCCCCGGCACCGAACTTTGGAGCTTTGGCTTCCTGCATATCACCGATCAGGGTATCCGCGTGGCCATTTTGATGGTCGTACGTATCTTGCTGCTCATCATCGGCACTTCCATGCTGACCTACACCACCTCGCCCATCGAGCTGACCGACGGCCTGGAAATGCTGCTGTCGCCGTTTAAGAAGGTGCACCTGCCCGTGCACGAGCTGGCGATGATGATGTCCATTGCCCTGCGCTTTATCCCGACCCTGATCGAGGAGACCGAGAAGATCATCGCGGCACAGAAGGCTCGCGGTGCGGATTTCGAGTCCGGTAACCTCGTCCAGCGCGCCCGTGCCATGGTGCCCATCCTTGTCCCGCTCTTTATCTCGGCGTTCCGCCGTGCCGATGAGCTGGCCATCGCGATGGAATGCCGCCTGTACCGCGGCGACGTGGGTCGTACCCGCATGAAGCAGATGAAACTCGGCTCGGTTGACGCACTCACCGGTACGGTGTCGGTCGTTATCTTCGCCGCCGTTATCGTTCTCGGCCGCTTCGGATGGTGAACCGCATGAATATCGCACTTTCCCTGTCCTACGTCGGTACCCAGTACCACGGCTGGCAGGTGCAGAAAAACGGCGCGTCCATTCAGGAGACCGTCACAAACGCTATCAATAAATTGCTCGGCTGCGATACCTATTTGTCGGGTGTCGGACGCACCGACGCAGGTGTCCACGCGAGAAGATACGTCGCAAACTTCAAAGCCGACTGCCGCATTCCCCTCGACCGCCTGCCCCTCGCACTCGGCGCACAGCTGCCCGAGGATATCGCGGTCAATGGCGCGGTGCAGGTGCCGGACGACTTCGACGCACGGTTCGACTGCACCAAAAAGGAGTACGCTTATTACGTCTACCCTTCCAAAATGCGCGACCCGTTTCTGACCGACCGCGCCTATCGCTATTCCTATCCGCTTGATGCCGAACGGATGCAGAAGGGCGCACAGTTTTTCGTCGGAAAACATGACTTTAACGCCGTCCGCTCGGTCGGTACCCCGGTCAAATCGACCGTTCGCACGATTTTCTGGTGCGAAGTTGACCAGAATAACGACGGCCTCATCCGTATTCGCGTGTGTGGTGACGGATTTCTGTATAATATGGTGCGCGCCATCTCGGGAACACTGCTTTATGTCGGCAGCGGAAAATTTGAACCCGAGGATGTTGCCCGGATTTTGGAATCCTGTGACCGCGAGGAGGCAGGCCCGACCCTGCCCGCGTGCGGTCTGTTCATGAATCGACTGTGGTACGATCATACCCCGGAACTTGATGTATTTCGCCTGAGCGAATAAAGCGGAACAAAATTGAAGCTTTCGCCAGCCTTTCTCGAAAGGCTGCGGGTTCTCAGGGCAGCGCCCTGAGTCGCCATCCGCAGATGGCGAAATCCCCTTTTGAAACCCGGGGTTCGGCCCGGGTTTCAACCAAAAATAATTTCCAGCGCCGCCCGCAGGCGGCAAGATCCCCCGCGCACCAAGTGCGCTCATGAAAAACGCCTGAAGCGTTTTTCCCATAGCGGCTGGCGCCGCACCCCGTTCTCCGTTCATGGCTTGGCCGAACAAGTCGGCCACAGCCTTACGGGAAAATACCCCACCGGGGTATTTTCTGATTCCGCAAGGTACCGCCGACCGGGAGGGAAAGTACGAACTCCGCACGGCGGGTGCGTGCCGTCCGGCGCTCTCGCTTATGCTGGGACTGCGTTGTGAATGCGAACTTTATGGGACAACTGCGGTGCAGTATCGGCTTTCAGCGGTTTGGGCGCTCAGTGCGGCAGTACGACCTGCTTTTACGGTGCTGATCTACGCGCCCAAGCTGGGGTATCCCCGTCCCCGTCTGAAAACTTTTTCACGCTTTGTTTACACTCACGTTCTCAAACTGTGCTACACTACTATAATGAGAGAGGAGGCACTGCCGGTGCCGGAAAAGAAAAACCTTGTGCCGTTCCCTCGTTCGGCTAAGAAACGCAAACAGCTCCTGCGTCAGGCAGAGAGCCTCAAATTACGCCGCCTGACCCGCCTGCGCTCCTTTGTGGGCTGGCTGCTCGTCGCGAGTATCATTCTGTTCGGCGCGGTCAACTTTACCCTGTTCTCTCCGTCGTCCCTGCGTCAGACCTTCCACATCCTGACCAGTGCCCTCGGCCCGAACAGCGGCCGCGACGGCGTGATCGAATACCCGTCCGGCTCGGCCAGCACGGTCAAACCGGTCGGCTCGGCGCTTGCCGTACAGGGCGACGAAGCCCTGCACATCTTGCAGCTCGGTGATATCACCCAGCAGCAGATCTCGCTCAGTTATGCGTCCCCCGTGCTCGAAACCAACGATAATTATATCCTGACCTACGACCGCGGCGCGTATGACCTGGCATTCCATTCTACCCTCGCAGAACTGTTCACCCTCAAATTGAGTGCGCCCATCCGCAACGCCTCCATTGGTTCGGGTGACAGCTTTGTCATCATCACCGACGAGACCGGCTACAAGAGTACGGTCACGGTCTACGGCGCGTCCTCCCGTGAGGAAGATCACCACCTGTGGCGCTGGCGTACCCCGGACTACTACGTTCAGGATGCCGTGCTCTCGCCGTCCGGCACCCATCTGTGCGCAATGACCTATCAGCAAAACGGCGCACAGCTGGAAACCATCTTGCAGTTCTTCGATCTGGACGCCGATCAGGTGCGCGCAAGCGTTAACCTCGGTTCGGTCGTCGGCTACGCCGTGCACTGGCTGGACGACAGCAACGTCGCTGTCGTGACCGACCAGTCGGCCTTTACGGTCAGCCGCCGCGGTCAGACCACGTCCCAGACCGATTACACCGCCACCGACCTGCTCGGGTTTGCGTTCGACGACGACAATTTCGTCCTCGCGCAGCGCTCGTGGTCGGGCGATGCCCGCGCGTCTATCACCCGATACGATAAATCGGGTGCGTCGCGCGCGACGCTCAACCTGCCCAGCGCACCCGAAAGTATCTCTTATGCGGGCGGCCAGCTCGGCGTGCTGACCAGCTCGGGTCTGTACGTCTATAACAACGCGCTCGAACCCGACTGGAAGTGCACGAGCGGCGGCGCAGCCCAGCGCGTTATGCTGACCGATGATGGCGGCGCGTGGCTGCTCTATTCCAAATACGCGCAGCGTGTGACCAAATCGTCCACGCTCTCGGAGGATTTTACCGATGATACAGTCCCTGTCTGATGGGGCAGGCATGTTGAACCTGCCCGATCTTATCCTGCTCCTCTTTCTGATTTGGAGCGTCATAAACGGCGCACGGCGCGGCTTTATCATGTCGGTCATCGGCCTTGTCGGCCGGATCGCGGTCGTGCTGGGTGCGTGCTGGCTGGCCAAGACCTGCGCACCGACGCTGGCAAGCGCGGTCGTCACCCCCTTTGTGGGCGAAGCCTTCGCCAACCAAGCCGCACAGAGCCCTGAGCTTTCCGGTATTTTGGACGGCTTGCAGATGACGGTCACTGAGGGTGCGCAGAGCGTTGCCGAGGGCATCGCCTTCGTCATCCTCTCCGCTGTCTTTCTCATCCTGTTATCGCTCGCCCTGTCGTTTATCCTGCACAGCCTGAGCCTGCTCACCCGCTTCCCGCCGCTTGGCTGGCTCAATCGTCTGGCCGGTGCGGCCTTCGGTCTGGTGAGCGGCCTGGCTGTCGCCCTGCTGCTCGTCTGGTGTGCCCATCTGGTACGCCCCGACCTGTTCTCGGCACTCGGCTGGCTCAGTCCCGAACGCATCCAAAACACCGTGCTTGTGCGCGAATTGCTTGCTTATTTCCCATTCTAAACACTGCCCCGCTTGGGGCTGTGGTTTTATCGTAAGGAGAGTTTCACCATGCAAATGCCCATGTGTTCCCGCTGCGGCAAGAACGTGGCGGTCATTTTCATCACCAAAATGGACCCCAATAACCAGGACAGCGCGGCCCAGGAAGGTCTGTGCCTCAAGTGCGCACGACAGCTGGGCATCAAGCCCCTCGATCAGATGATGGAGCAGATGGGTCTCAACGAGGAAACCCTGGATATGCTGTCCTCTGAAATCAATTCCCTCGAAGATCTCGGCGCACTCATGCCGGCAGGCCCGGACATGGAGGACGAAGAGATGACCGACGAGATGGAAGACGGCGCCGAAGAGGGCATGGACGAGGACGGCGAGGCACAGCCGCCCGCATTCCCCTTCCCCTTCCTGCGCACCGAAAAGAAAAACGATACCGCGTCCGACAAAAAGGACAAGGAAAAGAAGAAAAAGCGCAAGTATCTGGACAATTACTGCGATGATCTGACTAAGAAGGCGCGCGAAGGCCGTCTCGACCGCATCATCGGACGCGAACAGGAGACCGACCGCGTCATCCAGATTTTGAACCGCCGCCAGAAGAATAACCCCTGTCTGATCGGTGAGCCGGGTGTCGGTAAGACCGCGGTTGCCGAAGGTCTGGCCATCCGCATCGCGGCGGGCAACGTGCCCTATAAGCTGCGCGACAAGGAAGTCCACCTGCTCGACCTGACCGCACTGGTCGCAGGCACCCAGTTCCGCGGACAGTTTGAAAGCCGCGTCAAAGGCCTCATCAACGAGGTCAAAAAGCAGGGCAATATCATTCTGGTCATCGACGAAGTACACTCGATCGTGGGCGCAGGCGACTCCGAAGGCGCGATGAACGCTGCAAACATCTTAAAGCCCGCCCTGTCCCGCGGTGAGATTCAGGTCATCGGCGCGACCACCTTCGCCGAGTACCGCAAGTATATCGAAAAGGACGCGGCACTCGAGCGCCGTTTCCAGCCGGTCACCATCAACGAGCCGTCCATCGACCAGACGGTCGAAATGCTCATGGGCATTCGCTCGTACTATGAGACCTTCCACGGCGTGACCATCCCGGACGAAGTATGCCGCCTCGCGGCTGCGCTGTCCGAGCGCTACATCACCGACCGTTACCTGCCCGACAAGGCCATCGACCTCATCGACGAGGCGTGCTCGCGCTTAAACCTCGACGAGCCGGCCATCAGCGAGATTCCTGCCCTTCAGGATGAGCTGGACGGCATCGCCAAGAAGCAGGACGATCTGCTCCAGGAGACCCAGGACGAAAAGACCTACGCCGAGATGGCAAATCTGCGCTCGCGTGAGCTGCAAATCCAGAACCGTCTGGATGAACTGCGCGCCCGTCCGGTGCCCGCGCTGGATGCCGAGCATCTGGCAGCTGTCATTGAACTGTGGACGGGTATCCCGGCTTCCCGCGTACAGGCACAGGAGCTCGGACGCTTAAGCGGCATGGAAGACCGCCTCAAACAGCGCGTCATCGGTCAGGACGAGGCTATCGAGTCGATCTGCACCGCGATTCGCCGCTCGCGTGCCGGTATCTCACCCAAGCGCAAGCCGGTGTCCTTCCTGTTCGTCGGCCCGACCGGCGTGGGCAAGACTGAGCTCGTCAAGGTGCTCGCGGACGATCTGTTCGACTCCCCCGAATCTCTCATTCGCCTTGACATGTCCGAATACATGGAGAAACACGCGGTTTCCCGCCTGATCGGTTCGCCTCCGGGATATGTTGGCTATGATGAGGCTGGTCAGCTGACTGAGAAGATCCGCCGCCGTCCGTATTCGGTCATTCTGCTCGACGAGATCGAAAAGGCACACCCGGATATCTTGAATATCCTGCTCCAGATTCTGGATGATGGCCGTATTACCGATGCACACGGCCGTCAGGTCAACTTTGAAAACACCGTCATCGTCATGACCTCCAATGCCGGTTCCCAGCATAAGACCGCTTCCTTGGGCTTTGGCGGTACGGTCAGCGATATGGGCAAGGAACGTGCCATCAAGGCACTCGAGGACATTATGCGTCCGGAGTTCTTAAACCGTATCGACGAGATCATCGCCTTCAATCAGCTCACCGAGGAGGACTTCAGTAAGATCTGCGGTATCCTGCTCGGTCAGCTCAAGGATTCGGTTGCCGTACGCGGTATCCGCCTGAGCTGGGACGATTCTCTCGTGAATTATCTGACCCATAAAGCCTTCTCGATTAAGTACGGCGCGAGAAACCTGCGCCGCCTGATCGAAAAGGACGTCGAGAACGCACTCGCCGCCGAGATCATTAAGGCGTGCGATACTCCGCTCACCGGTGCACACGTCACCGCAAATGATGACGGTATCCAGATTCAGACGATTTAATCAGGAGCACCGCACCTCTAATTGAAGCTTTCGCTCAAGCCTTTCTCGAAAGGCTTGCGGGTTCTCAGGGCAGAGCCCTGAGTCGGACTCTGCAGAGTCCGAAATCCCCTCTTTGAGTCCCGGTGTCCGCCCCGGGAATGGGTTAAAACAAACATCCCAAAGCGCCATCGACCGATGGCGCTTTTTCCTTCCCCATGCTATACTAAATCATAGAAGATTGGAGGAATGCCCCATGCAGTTTGACCATAACGCATTGCACTGGACGCGCGAGCCGCTGAGCTGGGAAATAAACGATGATACCATCCGCATCACCACCAAACCCCATACCGACTTGTGGCAGCGTACCTATTACCACTTCCGCAACGATAACGCACCCGTGCTGCAAATGACCACCGACGAACGCTATTTCTCCTTCGTCGTGCGCACGGAATTCGACAGCAAACACCGGTTTGACCAGTGCGGCGTGGTCATGTACCTGGACAGTGAGAACTGGCTCAAAGCGTCGATCGAGTACGAGAACGAACGCTTTCAGCATCTGGGCAGTGTCGTGACCAATCTGGGCTATTCAGACTGGGCAACGACCGAAATTGACGCCTCGGTTAAGTCCATGTGGTATCGCCTGAGCCGTCGCGCGGACGATTTCTGCATTGAGTGCTCGGAGGACGGACAGACCTTCCGCCAGATGCGCATTTGCCACATGCACAAGGCCACGGACGCAGTCTCGTTCGGTATTTACGCGTGCAGCCCGGAGGATTCCTCGTTTTGCGCGACCTTCTCGCAGATGCAGCTCCTGCCGTGCCAATGGCAGGCGCATGACGGCCAGAAACCGGACGACGAGATCTAACAGACGCCGGAGAGGCCATGCCAATTGCGGGTTTCACGGTCTCTCCAGAATTTTTATAAAATGATAAAAATAGTGCTTGACTTTTTGGCGCAGAGTCGATATAATGTAATAGTCTCAGGTGACCCGCGGGTGTAGTTCAATGGTAGAATGTCAGCCTTCCAAGCTGAACACGTGGGTTCGATTCCCATCACCCGCTCCATTGATTTTATCTTGGGCTATGGAAATTTGAGACAGTCCCCAGAGAAGGGATCACCTATGCGCCAGTAGCTCAGTTGGATAGAGCAACTGCCTTCTAAGCAGTAGGCCGGGGGTTCGAATCCCTCCTGGCGTGCCACTCTTTTTCTCGGCAGTAAGCCGGGATTCGAAAGGCGGCACTTAGGAACATGCCTGTGGCATGTTGCAACCGCCGTGGCTTTTCCCGCAGGAAAAGCGAATCCCTCCTGGCGTGCCATTTTTAATATGGTGGGTGTAGCTCAGTTGGTTAGAGCGTCAGATTGTGGCTCTGAAGGCCGTGGGTTCGACTCCCATCACTCACCCCATATTGAAAACCCTTGATAATGCGCTGCAAACGCAGCGCATTATCCATATAAGGGCAAAACGCCCGATTTTGACATTGGGGCGTAGCCAAGCGGTAAGGCAGAGGACTTTGACTCCTCCATTCGCTGGTTCGAGTCCAGCCGTCCCAGCCATTTTTTTATTGCACTTTCGTGACTCGAAAGGCGGCTCTTAGGAACATGCCTGTGGCATGTTACAACCGCCGTGGCTTTTCCCGCAGGAAAAGCGAGTCCAGCCGTCCCAGCCAAAATTTGGTTCATTAGCTCAGTTGGCAGAGCACCTGCCTTTTAAGCAGGGTGTCCGGGGTTCGAATCCCCGATGAGCCACCAAAAATCCCGGATGCAAATGCGTTCGGGATTTTTACTTTTTCCCTGTTCACTATTCACTCTTCTCTAATTCTTTCCTGCTCTCACCGGGATTTTTGGAAGTAATAAGTAATAGTGAAGAGTGAAGAAGTAAGGAGTGCCGCAAGCGGCACGGATTTTATGTGTGGCGTGTCTTTACTTATTCCTTATTCACTATTCACTCTTCTCTAATTCTTTTCTGATATCAACGAGATTTTTGGAAGTAA